>NZ_JAQPZO010000002.1:0-300000 GCF_037619445.1 Exiguobacterium sp. USCH10
CCTTTTCCTCGTCATAACAAAAAATTTCACAAGTATCTTTCTTATTCACATTATCACCCCATTGATATTCAAGTGTTAACTTGAATATAGTATATACCTTTCCTTGGTTAATATTCAAGTGAATATTTGAATGAAAAACATAAAATGATTTTTCTAATAGTAATTCCCGTTAACGAAGGTTAAACAGATAATTTTGTTCGTTTTTTCACATTATGATAAAAGGGCTATTCCAAGCCCTTTTTATTTGTTTCTAATGTCCAGAAACTCATCTTTTTATCAACTTTTAAATTACTGTATAGACGAACGAAAAATAATTAGTTGCATAATTCGTTATATGTGGCTTCGCTAATCTCGTCATATCCATAGTCACAAAAATATTCGTATGATTCCACTTTCTTCTTGCATCTTCTGTCACAAGTGAATGACAATGATCTTCGACATTTTAAACTCATCTATGACCACGCAGCTGCTCTCGAACCTAAATTTACTACACTTTACGCTTGTGACCCTATTATCAATCGATCGGTGATCCAGTCTTTCAACAACTTCCCCCTCAAAAACGTGAGGCTGCTCTCTTGGCGAGGCTAAGCGACGACCCGGAATTCGTATTGTTTTACACGAGTACACATTCCTGGGTGTGTTGATGCAATGTTCGTTCAGTTTTGGAGGTATCGGACATACTCAAATCTCATTGAACCCATATAGCAATACGTTAAAAGAACTATTAGAAGAGTCTCGGTTGTTGGAAGAGTCCTTGATGCGTTCATCGAGCCCTTCTTAACCTTACGCTCGTACCGCCTAATCTCGATAATTACCTCTCCTGATCAATCTAGATTTTTGTATACAAAAAAATGATATATGGTCATATATAATCAAAAGCGACGACAATACTTTGAGATGTGTATATTTCTAAAGGGACAGAGTGCTTTCCAGACAATCGATTCGACTCCACTTTGATGGATATATAAAAGAGTGTATACATTTCGACGTCGAAACGTGTACACTCTCTTTTGTTGTCGAGTCATGGCATGTCGTGACTCAATCATGTATATTTTTGTATGTACATCGCATCATCTGCGACCAAAATCAGTGTCTCTAGTGAGTCCCCGTCTGTCGGATAAGCAGCTTCTCCAATTGAAGCATCGAGCGTCACCGGCACATCTCCGATTGAGAGCTCGTATTTAAATGTCGCTTTCTTGAAGTCCAAAGGATAAGGCGAAAGGATCACGAACTCATCTCCGCCGATGCGACCGAGTACTCTTTCGCATACAACTGCTTAATTTCCCACTCTAACGCAGAACGGAAGTTCATCCCTTTTCGCGCACGTTCGACCGCAAAATTAATGTGATCACCTAGTCCAAGGAGAGCCATGTTGTTGACCGTATTCCCTACTTCAGTTTCATAAAGTTGGAGAATATCGCCGGCCAATTCGATGTCCTTCACATCGATTCGTTGTAGAAGTGCTTCCAGCTCATGCACAGATGCCTGTTGTTCTAGTACAAACTTTTGTGTGATTTTGACATCTCTCAAGGTGTCTCCCTCTCGAATACCGAACCAATGCCACTTCCAGTCACTATTTCTTCAACATTATTATCATTTTCAATCAAAACGACATTATTGTTAAAAACTTTCACAACTTTCATATTAGGTCCCTCTCTTTTAGGTGCTTGTCCACACAAAAAGGCATAACCTAAAAAAAGCGGTACACTCAGAATTCATTATAGCGATTCGTGCGCACACGAAAAACCCGAGTGAGGCACTTTTTTCAAGTGTCCATCATTCGGGGTTCAGTTCATATATACCTGTATGGTGTCTATATAGAGTGACATATCGTTTTTTCTTTAAATTATATTTATATATAAAATGTATTTTGACACACTAAAAATTAAAAACTATCATACAAGTAGGGTATATCTTTTAAAATGAGACCCTTTGTTTAAAGAAGACTATTTAGAGTGAAAAACACAAGTACTGGAACTTTAAAAGGAATTGAAGGACAAGTTCGAGGTATACATCAAACGATTGATGACGATTCATGAATTAACTGAATCAATGAAAACTATGTCAAATGAATGAATAGGTATTATCTTGAACAGAAAAAAGAGCTACTAGAAAATACGAAAAATGCTAATTCACACGCTTTGTTTTGCGCGCCTACAAAATTATCTCGAGGGAGAATCGAATCGTGAAACTTAACATACTCTTAAAAAGAGTAAGCCTTATTAGCCTGTCCTTGATCGCGGTCGGCTGTGCTCAAGACACGACGAAGTCTTCTACTCCCAATCATTCAAAGGAAGCCGATCATGCGAAACATTTGAGCGGTGACAAGATTGAAGAAACATCATCATCGGTGATACTTCCTACATTTTTAAAAACTCAACCTGAAGATGTACGAAATGTTTATCAAGCTGTATCAAAAAATCGTAAACTACTAGAGAAAATGCCTTGTTATTGTGGCTGTGGTGAAACAGTCAATCACAAAAATAATTATGATTGCTTCATAGAAGAAAATACGACGGATGGGTCGGTGAAATGGACAAGCCACGGAACAACATGCAGCACATGTCTTGAGATTGCTGTAAAGTCTATTTTGAAGCAACGGGATGGAGAATCGATTAAAGATATTCGTTCTGAAATCGATTCTTCGTATAAAGATGGCTACTCGAAACCGACACCCACTCCTTTATGATTTTTATAATGACACTTTTACTTGTATAGCAAAGGTGTCATTTTGTTTCATCCTCACTCCAACGATATCCTCTCCCCCAAATTGTTTTCAGGTGGCTATCAATTGGATAATCTAACTCTCTTAACTTCTCTCTGATCATTTTAATATGAGAGTCCACTGTCCTTGGATCCGATTCTGATGTATAAGACCAAACGAATTCATAAAGCTCCAATCTGTTGAATAGCCTTCCAGGATGTTGAAGAAATAATCTCAGTAACGCATGTGCTTTGGGTGTGAAATCAATCGACTTACCATCTAACACAATTAAATCGTTGCTCTCATCGAACGTAAGTCCGTGGTATATAACGGGTTCTTTTGCTTTTCTTCTCATGACAGATCGAACTCTTGCTAAAAGTACGTCCCCATTAAACGGCTTTGTGACATAATCTGTAGCTCCAGCATCTAGTCCTTTGACGATGGATTCAGCATCATTTAGAGCCGTTATCATGATGATTGGGACTTCCGGGTGAGAATCCGTTATTTTCTTACATACTTCGACTCCATCGTACATTGGCATCATGACGTCCAATAAAATCAAATCAAAAGTTTCTTTTTTCACTTTCTCCAAAGCTTCGATCCCATTATTCGCCATACTACATTCATATCCTATTGGTTCTAGATAAAGTCTTAATAATTGCCTCATTCTTATTTCATCATCAACAATTAATATTTTATCCATCCTAGCCACCACCTCTTACATTAGAATTTTTTAATAATAAATGATTGTCAATCTATTTCCTCATTATTTTCACGAACTTTCTATATAACCAACTCAAACTATAGGATGGAGTTGATTATATAGAAAGCATTTATGAAGAGTTTAATCGTTACTCTCTATGTATCCTTCTTTTTTCTCACCATACTACTGGTCTATAAAGGTTATGAAATTTTTCATAACTAAGTACCGTAGTTTTTATAGATAAAGGAGCATCAGCTTTTTAGCTCATACCTTTTTCGGCATGGCGACATAGATGCTCCTTCATTTTTAACACTTCGCTTTAAGCAATTAATTTACGACAGATTTTTGCACATTCATTACAGGCCTCAGCGCACTTTTTACAATGATCATGATCATGTTTCGAACATTCGTCGGCACATCTTTCACAAATTTCAACACAGCTTCTAGCAAGAACACCGATATTGCTGCTGTTTCGAGAAATAGCTTGTACTAGAAGACTACAAATTTCAGAACAATCTCTGTCTAGACGTATACACTCTACCATCGAAGAAACATGATGTTCACTCAAACACGCATCAAAGCATTCATTACAAGTCACTATACAGTTGTGTAGGGCACCTAAGATTTCTTGTTGTCCAGTATTCATTCTAAAATACCTCCATTTTCCGTCTTTTTTGACTTACACAAAGCCTATTTCCTTAGTTTGTGAAGAAAAGATGAAAACATTCACCTATTTTTTAGTCCACTTTCAACTGACCCATCATTCCGTTCTCTTCATGTTCAAGGATATGGCAATGGTACATGAATACCCCTTTTTCCTTGAAAGTCATCTGAATCTTAACTCGTTCATCTGGTTTTATAGCGATAGTGTCTTTTAGACCTGCTTCTTGATTATCCAGTTTCTGTCCGTTTCGCTCTAATACTTTGAATTGGACTCCATGAATGTGGAAGGGATGAGTCATTCCACCCATCATGTCTTTTTTATTATAGACCTCCCAAATTTCGGTTTCTCCTTGTTTCGCTTTAATATCGATTCTCTTCTCATCAAACTTTTTCCCATTGATTTCAACATTTTTGCCCATCCCGAAAAGAGTTAACTTTTGATTCACTGTAGACAAGGTCTTTAGCGGCTTTTCATATCCACTTTTCGGCGCCAATGCACTTAGGTTCGTCCCTTGTTTATCCTTCAGTTTGAAGTTAACGACCCTTACTCCATTCGTCTCAAATGAAACAGTCTCACCAATTTTTCTTTTTGAAAAGTCTACCAATACCTCTATACGTTCGCCTGGACTTAATTCAATTTTCTTTACGTTTTTCGGTTTTGAGATGTAACCACCATCATCAGCAATTTTTTTAAAGGATGAACCGTCAGATAGCTTCACTACGTAGTTACGTGCATTAGAGCTATTTATCAATCTGACTCTAAGTTGCGAATATTTTACGTTGAAATATGGATTAATCGTACCGTTTACGAGGAGGGTATCGCCTAAAGCCCCATCTGTTTTTTCTACATCAGCATATCCAAGGACATTCCTGTTTTTAACTTTTCGATCTTGAAGAATTAATGGAATATCATTTTCACCATATTTTTGAGGTAGCATCGTCTCTTTAGTTTTTTCATCTTTTACGTACAACAATCCTGCTAACCCCTTGTATACTTGTTCAGCAGTTTTCCCCATTGGATGTGGATGAAACCACAATGTCGATTCATCTTGCTTCACTTTAAACTTTACTACCTTCGTTTCACCAGCTTTCACGACCTGATGTGGTCCGCCATCTACGGATGATGGTACAACAAGACCGTGCCAATGGAATGTAGTCGCTTCTGATAAGCGATTCACCGTACGGATTGTTACCATTTTTCCTTTTTTCAATTCCACTACAGGACCTAAATAATTTCCGTTATATCCTAGAGTTTCAGTTTTTTTACCATCTCGGAAGAACTGTGTCTCCCCTTGTTTAGCGACAATTGTGTATTGAATGGAATTCTTGGTTTCACGATCGGATTTTAGCATCTTAGGGATGTTCAATCGTCGCTCTTTTTCTTCAGTTGATTTTAAATCGACACTCGCGCCATGTCCCATACCTTCCATCATAGTCTGATTTGTAGTAGTGTTCCCTCCATTCATCATAGATTTCATGTGCTGTTTGTTATTTGGCATAGTACCTCGGATAAAAAGTAAATACGAACCGCCCACTATAATCATGAGAGTAAAGATACCGATAGTTGCGATTAACCATCTTTTCTTCACATGGATCATTCCCTTCAGTTAATTATTATCTTTAACTTAAAGAATGATTGTGAAAGAACTATGTCTTTCTACCCATGAATTTTATAGTTTTTTTCAATGTGTTACTTTTCTGCTCTCTGCAATGTTTCTGCAAATTTATGTGATAGAGTCTATGGAAAGCATAAAAAAGCAATTGGAGGTAATTTTTATGAAATTAAAGAAAAAGATTTTTATGACAACTATGGCTGCTTCGCTTTCTTTAGCACTCGCTGCGTGCGGAAGCAATAGTGATGATTCTAAATCAACAGGAAGCATGGATAAAAATATGGATGGTATGGATCATTCGACGATGGACATGTCTGGATCGAAAGAGGTTCCGAAAGGGCTCCAAGAGGCTAAAAACCCTAAATTTAAAGTTGGCGACATGGCGATGATCAAAGAAGCACATATGGAAGGCATGAAAGGGGCCGAGGCTAAAATTGTAGGTGCTTATGATACTACTGCTTATAGCATTTCTTATGACCCTACAAATGGTGGGAAACGTGTCATGGATCATAAGTGGATTATTCAAGAAGAGATTGTAGATCCTAAATCATCTCCTTATGAAGTAGGCGATGAAGTAAAAGTAGACGCGGATCATATGAAAGGAATGAAGGATGCTACGGCCACTATCGATTCAGCTAAGCAAACAACAGTGTATATGATTGATTTTGAATCGACTACAGGTGAAGAAGTGAAAAATCATAAATGGGTGACTGAAGACGAACTATCTGTAGAATAAACGATAAACAAGAGAGGAACGGTTTTTTAACCGTTCCTCTCTTGTCTTCTTTCTCCTTATTTAAGGAACCCACTTGTAACCAATTCCCCATACTGTGCGAAAGTGTTCTTCAATAGGAAACTCGAGTTTCCTAAGCTTTTCTCTTAAGTTTCTTACATGAGAATCGACCGTTCGTTCATCTGTCCACTCATTTGCTAACCATAAACTTGAGAGCAGTTCCTCTCTTGAATAGACACGTTCTGGATTTTTTAATAATTTAGCAAGTAATGAAAATTCTTTTGGTGTGACTTTGACTAAATGATTATCGTAATACAGCTCATGGGCGTCTTCATTTAAGATTAGACCCGACGATTCGATTTTTGATCCTGAAGAAACTGTAGTTCGTCTGAAAATCGATTGAATTCTTGCCTTCAATTCCGCCTCGTCGAACGGTTTCACAATGTAATCATCTGCTCCCAGTTGCAATCCTTTTACGATTTCTTCTTTTCCGTCGAGTGCTGTCAATAAAATGATTGGTACATTCGAAACTTCTCTAATCCTTTGACAGGTATCAAAACCATCCATTAAAGGCATCATCACATCTAATATGATTAAGTCAGGCTCATCTACATCAATCAAGTTCAATATCTCTTTTCCGCTGTTCAGCTTAATACAGGTATAACTGTCTTGCAGATACAGTTCGATCAGTTCTAACATTCGATTCTCATCATCTACCAAAGCAATGGTTCTCATCCTGGAATCCCCCTCAAGTCAATGACAACCTTCAGCCCGTTTTCTACATTAATAGCTACGATGGTCCCTTTGTGCGCTTCAACTATTTCTTTCGTGATAGCCAGACCGAGCCCAGTACCTCCTGTTTCACGATTTCGTGAAGAATCTACTCGATAAAAACGATCAAAAAGATACGGGAGTGATTGTTCATCCACACCACCACCTTCATCCGTAACTTCAATAAAGTTTTCATCAAGTTTTAAAAATACGCGTTTGTTCGCATGTGTATATTTTAGCGCGTTATCCAGTAAATTTAAGAGAACCTGATCGAATCTAGCTTGGTCTATCTCTTTGTAGATGGGAGTTTTATTAATTTGAAGAATTAATTTCACTTGTTTCTCCTCAAATTTAACAATTATTCTTTCACTGATCTGTTTTAAGAAATCATTCATCTCTGTAATCTGAGGATCTATTTGAAAATGTGGCTCTTCCAATCTAGCAAGTTCAAACAAATCCTCAATCAGTTCTTGAAGTCTTTCGGATTCCTCATAGATAATATCTCCAAATCTCGATTCGTCTTTTTTGAGGAGTCCTGCATATCCCTTGATGTAGGTAATCGGCGTACGCAATTCATGTGTGATTGAAGTCAGAAATTGCTTTCTTGTATTTTGAATGTGACGTAAATCAACAGATAACTTAGTGATCGCTCGTGCTAAATCTCCTACTTCGTCGCTTCTCTCAGCTTCTCTGATTTTCAGCACCTCGCCTTTACTTAACTTTACCGTTGCCTCTTTCATTGATAAAAGTGGCTTTATAATGATATAACTCAAAAAATAAACACTTACTAATAGAAAAAGTACTAACAAGAATATAGAGAACACTACTTGTTGTTTCAATTCCCCCATCAAATGCTGTATATACTTCGTCGGCTCTAACATGATTATTTGACCGCCATCTTCAATATTACTCACCGTCACTAAAAATTTGCCTTCTCTCCAATTACCTTCTACGATTCCATCCTTTTTTTGAATCCAATCCAGGTTCAAAAATTGTTCAGCGTCGTTAGATGAATCGACGACTTGATTATTTTTGTCTAAGATAATCACATCAGTCATCGCCTTTTCCTCCATTAAAACAACGTGTTCAACCGTTTGCTTGTCGAAGTTAGTGGAAAGAACATCTCGATGACTATTTCCTCTCTCTTGAAGGCTCTCCAGTTCACTTTCTACTTGTTGATGCTCAAGAATGTTGTATATGATAGCAGATGAGAGAATGAAAATCATGAGAATCCCGAAAAAATAAAATAGTGTTATTTTAAATGAAAGTTTATTCATAAAGTACCTTTCTCATTTAAGATGATTACATATAAAAACAAACTGTTGAGATTTAGAAAAGAAAGTATTCTTCATTTAGGCGATACACAAAAGAGCTTTTATCATTTGATTCTTTTAAAAGGACAATTCCTTGAATATTGCTCCACAAATAATTAGCGAAATCATAATCACTAAAAATAGCCTCACGAGTAGAATGCGTCATGAAACATTCTATTTTTGTAATCGTATACATTCCCTCCGAATCACGTTGATAATCGAAAGAAAAAGAACCCTTTATATTAAGCCTTTGAGCAATTATTGCTACGCACTCCTCTAAAATCGAGTTGGCAAACACCTCGTATGAAAGAACAGTATCTTGGTACCGTTCATACTCTTCTCTCATAAAACAGCAAATCACTTCATCAGATCGATAATCGATATATGTATCAATTTTCCCCAGCTTTACACCTTCAGGCGCATTCTTTATTAGGTCAAAAGAGTAAGTAAAGGTATTACCTTGAACCGAAAATGAATCATGAAGTATTGTTTTATCCAAATCAAAGGATGTTATAAACATTACGTTATTTTCTCTCATTTTTAACTTGTGTTTCGATAGCGTAGTTGCTTCTTGTTCGCTTAAAGGAATAATCCAGCCTATTTTTTGAGAAGTACAATATTCAATGAGATTACTAATATACCCTTCTTCTGATTCTTTTTTTGAAAATGAATCAAAATATTTAAAATCAGGAAGTAGCTTTCGAACCCATCCTTCTTTTGAAGAAATATGAATATCTATACCTGAGGGTTTAAGTTGTTTTATGTTCTCCATCACTTTCCAGTTTTCCTCTACTCCCATTATCAGGACATTTTTACGAAACATTTACGATGCATCTCCTCTTGAAATAGAAAATAGAGCGTCAGAACCCTCTAAACCCTGTAAAATCAATCAATATTGTAGTTAGTTTCGTTAGACCATCGAAATACAATATGATACCTAATAAAATCATAAACCCTCCACCTATTTTTGTAACCTTTGAAGAATACTTCATTAAATATCTTGATTTCCCGACCAAAAACGACATTAAGAAAAATGGAATGGAGAAACCTAGAACATAAAAGAGCATATATAAAAATCCATTACCAGGATTTGTGGCAATCAAAGCAATAACTCCAGCGAGAATTGGTCCTGTACAAGGAGTCCATCCAGCAGCTGATCCGACTCCGACCAAAAACGTTCCGATATAGCCACGCTTTCTTGTTCCTAAGTTCAATCTTCGCTCTTTAAGTAAAAATGTTGGAGTCCATAGACCAGTTAGAATAACACCAAATATGAATAAAATAAGTGCACCGCTCATCCGTAAAACATCTTTATACACTATAAAAAAATCAGCCAAGTATGACGTTGAAAAACCCATCACTAAAAATACGCTCGAAAATCCAAGTAGGAAAACTAATGTATGGGGAACTCCATTCCAGTTCCACTTTTCATTTTCTTTTAACTCTCTAACTGAAACCCCTGTAATGTAAGATAAAAAAACGGGATATAAAGCCAGACAACATGGCGAAATGAAAGATAAAAACCCTGCCCCAAAAGCTAACAAAAAAGATAATTCCATCAAATTCCTCCTACACACAAAAAATAAATCTATTTTTTGGAATATTTATAAAAAAGAAATGTGTTTAACTTTTATCATAAAATCCGTTTGTGAAAAAAATATGCATTTTTTGATTAAATCTCTTGTCAATTTTTGAAATGAATTTGATATACTTTTTTGTAATATAGTGATGCTATACTCCTTTTAACAAATCGTTCGTCACTGTATCTTTAAAGGAGTACAACTAATGAAAAACAAGGTAATACTTATCGCTTCTAGTGTCTTACTCACAACAACTTTTTCGATGCATAGTCCAAAAGTCGAAGCAAGTAGTGCATATAACGTAAAAGTGAAGACAGACGATCTTCGTGTTCGGACTGGTCCTTCTCTCAATCACAAAATTGTCGGCATCACTAACACTGGGCAGACCTTTTCTTATTTAGGAAAAAAAGGAGCTTGGACAAAAGTACTTTACAAAGGAAACACACGGTATATCTATAGTTCTTACCTAAAAAAATATAAGAGCCACGTTGCCAAAAAAACATCATATAATAACTCTCTTTTTGCTTCTCCTACAGAAGGTCGGCTGACCCAAGGATACGGAAACTCTAATGGTGCTTACGGTTATACATTCCATAATGGCGTTGATCTAGCTGCAGCAAAAGGCACACCCGTCTACGCTTCTGCCAGTGGAAAAGTCATTACATCTAAAAACAGCGGTGCATACGGTAAACACGTTATGATTTCACATAGTCTACAGAATCAAAAATACGTAACCGTTTATGCTCATATGAACAGCCTTTCGGTAAAAAGTGGTCAGACAGTCTCTAAAGGTATGAAGATTGGAACAGTTGGGAATACAGGAAACTCGTTCGGAAATCATTTGCACTTTGAGATTCATAAAAACAGTTATAAATACAGCAGTTATTCTGCAGCGAATAGTGTCAACCCAATGAACTATTTGTAACCTAAAAAAAAAGAAAAGATTAGACTGACCTAGCTATATGAGACACTAATAAAAATACCTTGATTAGGCTACCGCCACACCATATTTTATCGGTGTGAGGTAGCCTAATTTTTCTTGGATACGTTCTTCGTTGTAGTAAGTTAAGTAATTATTCACCCGCTCACGCACTTCATAGTCGCTTAACGAGTTGAACTTGACGTACTGGAACACCTCAGACTTCAAGTTCGAATGAAACGATTCGATCACCGCATTATCCCAACAGTTGCCTCTTCGAGACATGCTGCTCGTCAGATACTTCCTCTTTACGAAATCTTGAAAGGCATATGATGTATAGACACTTCCTTGATCTGAATGGATGATAACCCCTTCGGGATTGTTCCGACTCTCCAACGCCATCCTTAACGTATCGATGACGAGGGGCGTCTGTTGATGATCGTATAGCTTATAGGCAACAATCTCATTGTTGAATAGGTCGATGATCGTGGAGAGGTACTTCGTCGTGCCCCCGTATTGGATGTAGGTGATGTCCGTCACCCACTTCTTATTCGGTCTACTGGCAGTGAAGTCTCGCTTGAGAAGGTCAGGGGCGATGACGATACTCTCGCCCTGAGACTTCCATTTTCGTTTGGGTTTGATCCGACACTGGAGATGGTGCTTCTTCATGATTCTCTGTACGGTGTTCCGGTTTGCTGCCAATTCATAGGTTTGTTCTAACAGGGCCTTTATCTTTCGATGTCCATATCGATACTTTGTAAGCTTACATACTGCGACGATTGTTTGCTCTAGCACCGAAGGGTGCTTCACCGGTTCTCTGGCCCAACGGTAATAGGTTGCCCGCGGAACGTCTATCACACGTAGGATTGTCGTGACTGTATATTTGCTCCTCAGGAGCTCTACAACCTTTAGGACTACTTCTTTCTCAACTCTCTTTCGATCTCCATGAATTTTTTTAAGATTTCGTTCTCCGTCTTCAGGTGGGATAGTTGACGCTCTTTCTTGTCATCCTCGCTGGCGGAATCAGGACCGAGTCCGTAGGTGTACTGCTTCCCGATCGGTTGGCCGAATCGATAGATTTCATTGGACCGATACCATCTCATCCATGTGTGAATCTGGGATTCATTTTTGATTCCGTGTTTCTCCATAATCTCTCTAGTCGTCAACTCACAACTTAGTTTGTCTCTCACCACTGCCCATTTCACTTCACTTCACTTCACTTCACTTCACTTCACTTCACTTCACTTCGCTTCACTTGAATATACGTTTTTGCCCACGCAAAAACACCTCCGATGCCAGCACTTTTTTAAAGTGGACCACTGCGAAGGTGTTTTTATATTGTCTCAAAAATTTAGGTTAGCCCAAAGTTGGATTTTTTTATGTCCAATTTTTATGGGGCAGTTCACAAGAATTTGAGCTTTTTCATAGAATTAAATGATTTTTCTAAAGTGTTTAACTGTCTCTATCAACTTTTGTACAGCTAGCGATATATTTTATACGTCTTTTATTGGCGAGAGACGCCGCTTGATTTCGTTGATAGACAAGTAAAGCGTATAATTCCCGTATTCAAGAATCGAATTTAGAAAGAGATTCAGTTCTTCCTGAGATGTCACTTTTATTTTTAGATGGTAACATCCTTCTCCTGATACACGATGGGCTTCCACTACTTCTTGGCGCTCGTTTAGAAATTGAATAAAATTCTCATGATTGGACGTTTTCATAATGCTTACAACATTGAAACCGATGAAGAAGATATTCATTATTCACGATTCATCACACATGTGAAATATTTTGCTGAACGCTTTTATGCTGGAAAAATGTTGAATGAAGAATCCGATCAACTATTTGAGCAGATTGCGAACATCTACCCAAAGGCCATGAATGGTTCATTCAAAGTACGGGACTACCTTAAACAGTTGCACGGTGTGACAATTCCTAATGAGGAACTAGCTTATCTAGCCGTTCATATTCATCGACTGACAACTAATATGGATTTGAATAAACAATAACTTTTTTAATTACCTGGTTCTTTTTGACGAAGACCAGGTTTTTTCTATATTGAACAAAAAAATATCCATTTTTTATAATCGAGCAGCTATAGGCCGCATGACATATGTGTGTTTTTCACCACTGATTCGATTTCTTTAGATCGGCGTGACGGGCTCCTTTAATAACTTTTTCAGAAAAGATAAAAGGAAAGAACAACTTTGCTCTTTCCTACAATTTCAGTCAAGTGTTAATAATTATTTATACATCGCACGTCTTCATGCTTGGTTTTGGGATGACAGGGCTTCTGCGGTTCGGATTCCACTACAATCCAACGCCCTCGGCTGAATTGAATCCAAAGGACGATCGCCTTAAAGACGATGTCTAGACCGATGGCGATCCACACTCCTGCAATGCCCATCTGCATCTGAATCGCCAATACATATACTGCCCCAGTCCGGATCACCCACATACCGATCGTGGTCAGATACATTGGAAACTTCGTATTGTTCGCTCCTTGGAATCCACCGGTCAATACAAGGACGACTGCTAGGAAAGGCTGGAAGACCGCTGCTATTTTTAACGCGACATCGATGTCTTTGATGACTTGGGGATCGTCGGTGAAAAGTGAACCTGCCCATCCTCCGAAGAAGAATAAGACGACCCCGAATAAGGACATGAAGCCCATCGCCATGAACGTGCTCAATCTGGCATATTCTTTGGCGGTCTCGTGGTCTCCCGCTCCGATGTTGCGACCGACGAGAATGGTTGCTGCTGTCGCGAAACCATATGCCAACATATAAGAGAACACCTCTAGATTCCCTGCAATTTGATGCGCGGCGAAGGTGTTCGTCCCGAGTACCACGATGAATCCGAAATACACGATCTGTCCGGCTCTCATGACCAATCGCTCGATAGCCGCCGGGCTTCCAAGGTTCACGAGCTCCAACTGGTGTTCGAGATCCGGTCTCCAGAAATCTTTCCTGAAGGCGATCACTTCCGTCTTACGAATATAGTTCATCAATAAGAGCGTCCCGACGAGCCGGGCGATGACGGTCGCGAGTGCCGCTCCGACGAGACCAAGTTCGGGGATGATCCAAAAACCGAAAATCAACATATAGTCGAGCACAATATTGACGACATTGATGACGATGCTCACCTTCATCGGTGATTTTGTATCTCCCGCACCTCGTAAGATACTACTGAGCACAAACATCAATGCCATCACGATCGATGGGATCCCGACAATTTTGAAGTAGGTGCTACCAGCTTCTAAAACGTCATTCTCCACCCCCATCAACCGCAGGAGAGGCTCAGCGAAAAATAGCGTCACGACCCCAAAGGTCACCCCGACCACGACAGATAGGACGATGGCCTGCTGCGCGATATGTCTCGCGCGCTCGATTCGTTCTGAGCCTAAGTTATTGGCGACATAAACGTTTACTGCCACACCGATTGCCATAAAGACAGCAAAGTAGATGGCGAGGATGGCATTCGTCACTCCTACCGCTGACACTTCTGCTAGGCCGATTCTTGAGACGAACAGCGTATCGACAAATCCGAGCAACGTTTGGAAAAAATTCTCGGCAACCGCTGGTAACGCGAGTAGAAGGATGAATTTCATCTTGGTTTTTCGATCACCATGAGTGTCCAGCCGCTCACTTTCTATCATCTGAGTCCTCTCCTTCGAAAATTATGCTTACAACGATTACAGGAAAGCGACCCAACGAGGAACCATGGGTCGCTCATGGTCAATCTGAGACACGAATGACGAAAGGATAGGTGTGCACAGTCCCATGGAACTGGAATTCGGCCCAGACCTTGTAAAGGCCAGGTTTATGGAAGACCGTCTCAAATTCCGTCGTATCATGAGAAGAAGGATGCACATGGATAAACTGTTCTCCGGCTTCATCCAAGATGACGACATGACCAAGTGCTCCAAGGTATGGCTCCGGGTTACTTTCTTTGGTGTCATAGCTGAAGACAGTCGGGACATGCGCTTTTAAAGAGTCAATCGACAGCTCGACGGTATGACCTTCGATCGTCTTCGTCAGACGCTCATCCACTTTAAGTGACGATTCGATAGAGGAAGAGGACTGATGATCAATCTGTAAGTGAACCGGCTTCACTTGATATGCCAGTCCCTTAGGCTGAATATCCACGAAGAGTTTATACGCCCCTGCCTCAAGTTGGACGAGGTGCTCGAATCGACCCTCACCCTTTTTAAACGGATGGAGGTGTCGGTACTCAGTTAGGTCTTCGTTCACGAGAATCAAATGGAATTCCTTTTCATGGCTGACTTCGAGTTCCGGGGCTTGCTGATGTTGATCCTTTAACTCGATACTGATTTTCCCGAATTCATATTTAGCTTCTACAGACACTTCATTTCCCGTCAAGTTCTTCATATGATGATGTCCATGGTCTTTCACGTTTAACACTCCTTTGTGTAGTCCTTGATCGCACCGTCACTCGACCTCCATTACTTGCAGCAAGAACAACCGATTTTAACGGTCGCCTCCGTTACCTCGTAGCCAGTCTCTTGAATTGCGGTTTCAATCTCAGAAAGTGTGAGTTGGCTTTCATCGAACGTCACGTCCACCTCTCCCGCCGAAAGATTGACCTTCACTGATTCAATACCCGCTACCTGAAATGTTGATTTTTTCATTATATGTTCCTCCTGATTATTTAATTACCATACATGGGTAGGGTGTAAAAGTATCGATTTTTTTACACCCTCGCCACCTTATGTTCGTGTCCCTCATTGCGCGACACGCTTTCAACAGGTTCTGAGAGTGAGCTATCGTTGCTTATCGTAGCAATGTTAGAATCTCCTCTTTGTTGTTCTCGAAGCCAACAAAGTACTTCACTACTTTTCTCTTTCTGAGCATCCCTTTTTTGTAGAAGACAAACAGTGGTACGATTCGATTTCCTGATATCGCTACCATTTCTTGTTCAAGGTCAAGGTTCATACCCACATCTTTGTTCACATAAGAGACTGAGATTGTTTTTAAGTATTTTTTGGCATCCTGACAATCTGAACACGTCGGACGCGTGTAAAGTTCGAGCTGTAGATCTCTATCCATCCCAATTCCTCCTTTTATTTGATCATCGAAGGCTTGAATCGTTTCAAACGGAGTGCGTTCACCAGGACCGAGACTGAGCTTAAACTCATGGCCGCTCCAGCAAGTATCGGGTTCAATAAGGGCCCACCAAGTAGATAAACAATCCCCATCGCAAACGGGATACCCATGACATTATAGGCAAATGCCCAAAACAGGTTCTGTTTAATATTGCGGATGGTTGACTTGCTCAATTCGACAGCTGTAGGTACATCCATCAAATCGCTTCGCATCAAGACGATGTCTGCAGATTCGATCGCAACGTCAGTACCCGAACCGATCGCGATTCCGATGTCTGCTTGGGCCAAGGCTGGTGCGTCATTGATTCCATCACCGACCATTGCGACCTTCTTCCCTTCGGCCTGTAACTTCTTCACTTCGTTCGCTTTATCTTCAGGTAACACTTCACTCAGTACCCGATCGATCCCGACCTGTCTCGCAATCGCCATGGCCGTACCTTTGTTGTCTCCGGTGATCATGGCTACTTCGATACCCATTCGTTGAAGTTTCTGAATGGCTTTACGACTGTTTTCTTTGACGGTGTCTGCAACAGCGATGATCCCTGCGATTTGTTGGTCAATCGCGATATACATCGGCGTCTTGCCTTGGTGTGCGAGTTTGTCTGAAGCGCCTTCAAGGACATCCAGTGAGATGCCGCGGTCTTTCATCAATTTTCTGTTTCCGGCAAGCAAGACTTTTCCGTCGATCAGGACTTCGATCCCGTGCCCTGGGATGGCTTCAAAACGATCGATATCCATGACACGCATCATTCTGTCCTCTGCCGCTCTTACGATTGCTTCGCCCAATGGATGTTCAGACCCTTTTTCAGCGGAAGCGGTCAAGCGTAACAACTCATCTTCTTGATGTCCATTCACTGTCACGATATCTGTCACTTTCGGTTTTCCTTCAGTGATCGTCCCTGTCTTGTCGAACACGATCGTCTGGACTTTATGGGTCGTCTCCAAGGCGCCGCCACTCTTGATCAACACACCATTCTCAGCACCTTTGCCCGTACCCACCATGATTGCTGTTGGTGTGGCCAAACCTAGTGCACAAGGGCAGGCGATGACCAGTACTGAAATCGTGATCGTCAAGGCGAAGAGGCCGGTCTGACCGCCTAAATACCATGCAATTCCTGAAAGGATCGCGACGACGATGACAATCGGTACAAAGTATCCGGAGATGATATCGGCCAGTTTTGCGATAGGAGCTCGAGAGCCCTGTGCATCCTCGACCAATTTGATGATTTGAGATAGCGCCGTATCCTTACCGACTTTCGTGGCTCGGTATTGGATGATCCCGTTCTTGTTGATGCTGGCACCGATGACTTGAGCACCCACATTTTTTTCAACAGGGATACTTTCACCGGTCAGCATGGATTCGTCTACAGACGTATTACCTGATAGAACCACGCCATCCACCGGAATCTTCTCACCAGGCTTTACGATAATCGTGTCGCCGACGATGACTTCGTCGATTGATACTTCTAACTCTTGTCCGTTGCGGACGACCTTTGCCGTCTTAGGTGCCAGTCCCATCAATTTTTCAATCGCTTCGGATGTTTTACCCATCGACCGGACTTCAAGATATTTACCTAATGTGATCAGCGTGAGAATGACTGCGGCTGTCTCATAGTAGAGGCTATTCACGTATCCCTCATAACCTGAGAGGATAGCCATGGTGGCACCGACGCTATAGAAGAAGGCTGCGCTCGTCCCTAGGGCGACAAGTGAATCCATATTCGGATGCCCTCGGAACAATGTCTTAAATCCGACGGAGAAGAATTTCCATCCGAACAACATCACTGGGATGGTCATCATGAGCTGCAAGACAGCGAACAATTCTGGGTTCATCGTTGGATGCAATGCCATCGGTAGGGGTAGGCCGATCATATGCCCCATCGCCACATAGAGTAATGGAATCGTGAAAATCGCCGACCCTACAAATCGGTTCCACATCGATTGAATTTTTTTCAGTTTCTTTTCTTTCTCGGTATCTTGACTATCCGCTGATTCTTGATCTTCTCTTGCCTCATATCCGGCGTTTGCCACCACTCGGATGACATCTGATACAGTCACCAGCTGAGGATCATATCGAATAACTAATTTTTCTGTCGCCAAGTTCACATTCGACTCAGTCACACCCACCATTTTCCTCGTGGCCTTCTCAATCGTCTGCACACACGAGGCACAAGTCATCCCTGTGATGACAAATGATCTTTGCTCGGTCTCGGTTGAGGCCTTGTAGCCAGCCTTCTCGACGGTCGTCTGAATATCCAGCGGCGAGATTTTCGTCTCATCGTAATGAATGCTCAATTTCCCAGTCGCTAGGTTGACGTTGGAGGTCACTACGCCAGGCAATTTTTTTGTTGCTTTTTCAACTGTCTGAACGCAGGACGCACAGGTCATCCCTTCCACGGCAAATGTCTTACTCTCCATATCGTCTTACCTCCATTATTATTGGGCTGATTCGACTTCGTAACCGACCTCGCCCACAACTTCTTTAAATTCATTCACATCTAGTCGTGTTTCATCGTACTTCACTTTTGCAATGCCTTTCTTTAAGTTGACTTTCGCACTTTCAACCCCATTCAGACCTTCAAGTGCTGACTCGACTTTGTTGACACAATGAGCGCATGACATACCTTTAATCGTTAAAATCGTTTTTTTCATCTTGAATCTCCTCCTATTCACTACCTTCATGACATCATTTCAAACTCAATGTCTGGATCCACAGGAATGGTCCTGACATCTGCATTGACCCGGGGTACAGGTGCATGGAATGTCCTCCACCGCTTCACTTTCCTTCATCTCAAGGATTTTTTTGAGATTCTCGATATCCTGTACACTCAGTGTCGCCTGTGTGATCATCGTTCCGATTGTGTTACCGACATCCCTGTCACAGATATGATCGAGTAGATCGTGTAACGTCTCTCTGATGACGTCACCTTCAACGACGTTCGCGGAGTAGATGAATTTCTTCCCCTCGGCCTCGGTTGAGAGCATCCCTTTTTTCACGAGCCTTCCAATGAATGTCTTCGTCGTCGCAGGCTTCCAGCTCATCTTCTTTTCCAATACCTCGATGATTTCTTTACTGGTCACGTGCTTTTGGGCCCAAACGACACGCATGACTTCCCATTCTGAATCCGTGATTTTTTTTTCGACATGTTCAGCCATTTGTCTAACCTCCAATTTTAAGTTTACAATCGTAAACGTTTTATTTGTTTTCAGTTTACATTCGTAAACGTCGACTGTCAACCATTATGTTTTTGGGTTCGCTATTCAGTCTTCATTGGCTATATTCTTGTCTAGAAAACGCATCTGGATATCCTTCAGCAACGCTTTCAAATAGTAGTGCGAGCTGACGGCATCCCGGGCACCAATCGGCGGTGAACTTTAAGACTACAGGCTGCGTAGAGTGATTAACCATTTGCAAATCAGATAATTGAAATTTCGAAAGCATTTTTTCTCCTCTCTTTTCGTTTACGTTTGTGATCGATTTAAGTTCGCAACTGTAAACGTTATTTGTCAATCTATATATTCGTGTCCATTTTGTATGTTTCTTTAAGCTTATTGTTTCTCTCAAAACACTAATTCGATTCGTACTTAGTTGGGTCCTATTTATTTTGAACTCATACAGCTTTAAATTGTTAACTACTGTCATCTCTTATATGATGTAATAAAACAAAGTAGGAATTGTCTTAAGCGTTTTGTTGCTTAGTCGCTAGGATTAAATAGATGATTCGACTACTAGCTTACTATTGAGACATTCTCATAAGTAAAAAGTGTAGGAAGGTATACATTTCGACGTCGAAATGTATACCTTCCTACACCACAAAGTGCCAGTTTATGAGTGATTTTTTTATAACAACTTGTATTTAAATGATTTAAATATAGGAACTACATATGCTGTATACAAAATAATAACCAAATGAGGGATTAGAATTGGAATCAAACGAGACCAAGGTGACGTCATTCCGCGTGTCACAAGAAGTGAAAGAACATATTCAGCGTTTAATGGAGCAACGTCAAATATCAACCAACCAATTATTCGAGCAATTAATATCATTGGCCGATAAACAGTCACCGGACCCCTTAGTCGTCAAGGAGAACGAATCACTCGAAGCAGCACTGAATCAAGTGCTTGCCCTATTCAATGAACGAGCCACTCGACTAGAAACGCAACAAAAAGAACATGAGCGAATCAACGCGCGATATAAAAATACCATTCATGACCTTGAACAAAGCGTAATTGCAGAAGCTGAACGACTCCAAGAGGAGTATGAGCGAAAGGTGTCGTCACATGAAATTGCACTCACTCAATTACAAGATCAAATCAACCAACTAATCGCTGAAAAGAGAATCGTTGAAGACGCATTGGAAACAGAACGTGTGTCTAACAAAGAAGAACTAAAAGAGCAGAAAAAAACAGTTTTTCATCTAGAAGGAGACATGAAAAAGCTAGAAGATGAACGTAGCCAGCTCTATCGGCAAAATCAAAGTCTTATGGACGCTGTCGACGACTTAAAAGCTCGTACACGCCGTCTTGACCAGCTTGAAGAAGAGAACCAGAAACTGCACTTAGAAGTCCAGCTCCTCCGTCGAGAGAAAGAGACATTTGAGAACCGGTTACAGGAACAGGTCGAGCTCGCGGTCCTGCGTGAGCGGAGCACCCAACAAAATAAACAATGATACGAAAAGGGTACTAGGTTGAGTCAACCAGTGACTGAATCTAGTACCCTTATGTTTATTACAAACAAAGTATTTAACGGTTTGAAGAAATCGTCTGATACATGTTCAATGACTTGACCAAAGATGCTTCATTCACACGTAGAATCATAACCTCATGAGAGTATAAAGAATGACTCCGCTTGGTCCAATTAAGATTTCACCTGCAATCCACGCACCTTGAATCGATTACGCTTTTCTTCTAATTTCACTTTCATATCTACCGAGAACGTATTTTCAGGAGTGTTGTAGGCACGCCGTGCTGCCATACTAAGCATTTTTGCCACATCCTCTGCCCGGTCGTCCTGTAAATCATGCAGTGAAGATCGAACATACTGGCGAGCCATTTCTCGGTCACGTAGCGATTCAGGGACCGATACATGACGACTTAATGCCAGGGCCAATTGAGCCGTCTCTAAGCGATAGCTTGTCCCGCCTGCCTGCATACGATTCAGTTCATCCGCTAGCTCGCTTTGCAGAAGTACATGATTACTGTCTGACATCGGTCACCCTCCTCTACTCTTCTTTTGATTTATTATATACCCTTTTTCTGAAAAATTCGACTCAAGTCATGCACGTTACAAAATGGATCGTCCCACGTCATGTTTGCTTTGTATTCCTCTACAAGGTCGAGAAGTTTATCTTTATCGCAAAGTGCCAATAGATTCGTTTTTTCGAGATCCTCTAGATCCTTTTGGCGAGAGGAGAAAATCTTGGTACATGCTAAAAGTTCAATGTCGGGGATATACACATCAATCGCCTCGAACAGCCCTTCAATCTTATGCCGGAATTCATTTTCCCTAAAGTCTTCACGGGGTGGGAACTGAATCACCCCTTCGACAATTTCAATTTCATATTCATGAAGCGCCTCTTTCAATTCAGGTGTCACGACGCCCTCCGTCACGCGAATATCAATATCTCGCGTCGGACGATACTGAACTGCCCCCCGTCAAGTAGACAGGGCAAATAATGAAAACCGAACTAGGCGGCTTTAGACCTGTATTCGACAGGGCTCAAGCCGTTTAGCCGTTTCTGGAAACGGTCATGGTTGTAGAACGATATGTAGGTCTCGATGGCCGATGTGAGTTCGCTATAGGCCTGAAACTCACGCAGGTAGTACATCTCGACTTTCAGGGTACCCCAAAAGCTCTCGATCGGGGCGTTGTCGATGCAACGTCCGACCCGGGACATGCTGTGGGTCAGTCCCGCGTCTTCCACCATGCGTTTGAACCCTCTCGAGGTATATTGGCGCTATGGATCATCGGACGCGCTCCTGTGCGGAGCCCCGTGATGGCTGGCATCATCGTCTGGAAGACGAGAACGTTGTTGTTGGACTTTCCGATGCGATAGGCGACGATCGAGCCGTCGTACAGGTCGATGATTGCGCTCAGGTATGCCTTTTTCCCGGCACCATATTTAAACTCGGTGACGTCGGTGCACCATTTCTCGTCCGGTCGGGACGCGCTGAACTCTCGGTTCATCAGATTCTCGGCCACATGCTGTGGCATCGACTTCTTATGTCTCTTCCGCTTCCCGCGGATGATCGATTGGATCCCATGGATATGCATCAGGCGATAGACTTGCTTTTCATTGAACGTGGACAGACCTTGTTGCCTGCGTAGCCGATTGATTGTCATCGTGACCCGACGGTAGCCGTATGTACGGTTCGCCTGGTCATAGAGTAGACGAATGTCCTCCAGGAGCTTCTCGTTCTCTTCTTGACGCACCGATACGGTGCGGTTCAACCATTTGTAATAGGCCGCACGTGAGATGCCAGCTGGGAAACCTGGGTCTATCAAGGATTGGCGGTTCTAGTAGTGGGTTGCCCGTGTGCCTTAGTCATTTCGACGCCGATTTCGATTGTTTCCGCCATCGGTAATGCTGCCAAAAAAGGGGTCTTGATTAAAGGCGGCGTATACCTGGAAAAAATGGGCGCGCTGAAAGCTATTGCATTTGACAAAACCGGTACCCTGACCAAAGGTGTACCTGTCGTCACAGACTTTAAAATCACGAACAAGCAGGTAAACGAGAGAGAACTGCTTTCTATCGTGACGGCATTGGAATATCGTTCTCAGCATCCGTTGGCCTCTGCCATCATGAAAAAAGCGGACGAGGAAAACATACCTTACACCTCTATCAGAGTTGAGGACTTCTCTTCCATCACAGGAAAAGGCATTAAAGGAACGATAGACGGCACCACCTACTTTATCGGAAGCCCGCTTCTCTTTAACGAGCTAGGTGTTGAAAGTATTGATAATAATCTGGACCAAACCGTAACGGCTCTGCAACAGCAAGGTAAGACTTCGATGATTATCGGAACGAAACAAAGCATATTGGCGGTTATCGCCGTAGCCGACGAAGTCCGGGAATCCAGCAAAGAAATCATCCGGAAACTACATGATATGGGTATTAAAAAGACAATTATGCTGACGGGTGACAACAAAGGGACAGGCAAAGCTATCGGCCAGCAAGTTGGCGTCAACGAAATCCAGGCAGAATTGATGCCAGAGGATAAATTAAATGTCATTAAACGCTTGCGAGCTGAGTACGACAATGTCGCGATGGTCGGGGACGGCGTAAATGACGCTCCGGCACTCGCTGCCTCTACTGTTGGAATTGCCATGGGTGGTGCTGGAACGGATACCGCTTTGGAAACAGCAGATGTCGCCCTGATGGGCGACGATTTGAGCAAACTACCGTTTACGATAAAATTGAGCCGAAAATCCCTAAATATTATCAAAGTGAACATCGCGTTCGCTATCAGTATCAAAGCGATTGCATTACTCTTGGTCATCCCGGGCTGGCTCACCCTATGGATAGCTATTATGTCCGATATGGGGGCAACTCTTCTGGTAGCACTGAACAGTTTAAGACTGATGAATGTCAAAGAATAAAAAAACAAAAATATTCATTTTTATATCCTCGAATTTGTACTGGGTATGATAAAAATAAATGATCTCTGTTTTTTAAGACGGCTTTAAGATGACTTCGGTATTGTTCCCGAGTCATCTTTTTAGGTTTCATTGTCAGCTTTTTTATCATCAGACAGTTTTAATCGAGGCCGAACCTTATTCATTGACCGGAATATTCTCCGAAGTATGGAAAGAAAATCCGGTCGATAGGTCTACTAAACTATGACAATTAAATCTAAATATTTGAACGTTCGTTTTGGAATCATTCATTCATTCGAATACATCCTATTTTAAGAGACGAAATTTCGATAGTGTTCAAAAAAAAAACGAATGAGGGGGTTTCTAAATATACCCTCATTCGATATTCAGTTTCCTTGCACGTAGAAAAGTATTTATTGGTATCAGACGGTATGAAGTATAGAATTTTTACTCATATGTCGAACCTCAGTGTGGATTTGGTGCAAGGATGACTTATTTCTTTAGTTGTGTTTTTTTGATTCTAACTCTATTGTAGAATGTTTAATATCTAGTTTTGAAGTCACTTCTTTGACTTTTTGTTTAACAATAGTTGAATCCTTTAGATTCATCTCTTCTACTATTAAGTGTAAATTCATGGCGTTATCTTCGCCATCAATTGACCAGACATATAGGTTTTGAACAGAAATCACTTCTTCAATACCTTCAATCTTTTGCTTCACCTCATCGATGTCAATACCATCAGGGACAGCACCTAAAAGTATTTTCATTGTTTTAACTAAATTACGAAACACATTCACTAATATAAACAACGCAATAGCAATTGATAGGATGGGGTCAAGTATATGTATATCCTTGAAGAGTAAAACTATCCCTACTACAAGAACGGCAATCCAACCTAAAACATCTTCTAAAAGGTGCCAAGATAGTACTCCCTCATTTACTGATTTTCCTTTGTGTAGACGGAATGCCGCAAAACCATTTAAAAGCACACCAAAAATTGCAAACCAAATCATTCCTTGTGCATTAGAATGCTCCGGTTCAAACAGTAGAGGAATTGCTTGAGTAAAAATATATACAGATCCAATTATTAATATTGTCGCATTTATTAATGCTCCTAAAAGGGAAAAACGATTATATCCAAAAGTGAAGTTATGATCGGGTTTTTTGTTCGAAAATTTTTGTAAGAACCAGGACAGGCCCAATGCAAGAGCATCACCTAAATCGTGAATGGCGTCCGACATGATTGCAACACTATTAATCAAAAATCCCCCGATAAATTCACCAATCGAGAAAACAAGATTAATTATAAATGCTAGTTTGATATTTTTTGATGCCTTATCAGTACTCGCCATTGTTCGATCTCTCCTCACTTGGTAGTCCATCCTTAAAAAGGTTAGTTGTTAGAATAATACTGGTCTCTAGCGTTCTGCAATATAATAAATTTCTTTGCCTATTGATTGTAAACAACGCATACTTGAGAACTTAAGCGCAGTTCTTAATATTTTAATAAACAATCGAAGGACGTAATTTTTGAAAGCGAAATTAAATACATGTATCTAATTTGTTAGAACCATTTAGGCACTAATTTTATATATAAGACTTCTCCGAACAATTCGGTAACGGTCTGTAAAATGATCACTACAGCTACTTGTGTTGATAGGGGCTCTGGTAATATAGATGCTAATGGAAGAACTACAAGTGAATTCCTTGTTCCCATACTAAATGTAATTGCTCTTCTTGAAGCAATATCTAGTTTGAACAACTTACCAAGGGACTTTGACACCCATGGTATGATAAGTAGAAATAAAATATAAACTGGTATTACATCTATTAATGTCCCGAGGTCACTATACACTTCCCTAATTTGAGAGGCAACTACCACAAAAAGTACAAAAGACATAAATGGAACGGGAATCCATGGCGGCATTTTCATGATACGATTACCTAAAGAACTCTTTTTAGAACACAATTGTGTCATTATCGCTAATAGAAGCGGTATAAAAATCAAAAATAGAAATGCATCTAGAAATGGACCCATCCTAACGATACTAATAGCCTTTTCTCCTAATAATACGAATAAATATATGGGTAAGAGTATCGTCTGTAAAATTAAAAGAATCGGTGTTACTTTTAACAATATTGATTCGTTTCCCTTTCCCATCTTTGTAAAAACAATCACATAGTCGATGCACGGTGTTAACAACACCAAATACACCCCCAGCATTAGTGATGAATCTTGAAGAAATATGATAACCAAAACCTAAACTATTAAAGGAACGGCAACAAAATTTCCTAATAAAAGAGCTACCACAAACCTCATGTTTGTAGCAGATCCATTCGATTTCAGAAACGGAATTTGAACGAACATCCCATACATCAAAACTCCTAAAAGGGGAGAAATAAAAAAATCGAGATATACAGCTTCTGTATTCAATAGACCAAAGATTACTGCCAACATCAAAAAAATGATGTATATACTGACTTGGTGGGCTTCCACCTTCTCTAGCACTTGAATTCCGAATTTGCTTTCCTTCTCTATCAAAATCACCCCCAAAATTTTCAGGAAATTTCAGAATGAAATAGATAACTCCACGATTTTAATTGCCAGGGCAAGAGGTTTTATATTTTTTCTTCTAGTATTTTTATTTATCCAACAGTAAAAATACCGACTGAAAGTAAATATAATTAAGGCTCATTATTTACACTTCCGAATATAGTTAGTATCTTGAATATATATCAGTCAAAAAATAAAGTGATAACCATTAAAAAAATAATTATTTTAGCCTAAAGCCACATCTAAAATCATCATGATTGTAAAGCCAAACATTAAACAAACAGAAGCCAAGTCCTTGTTTCCATTTTCTTGAGATCCTGGGACTACCTCCTCCACTACAACAAAAATCATTGCTCCTGCAGCAAAGCTTAGCGCAAACGGAAGTAAAGGCTCCATTATGAGTACTGCTACTACTCCTACCAACGCCGCGAACGGTTCAACCATACCAGATAACTGGCCATAGAAAAAACTTTTACGACGAGATAATCCATCTCGTCTCAATGGCATTGACACAGCAGCACCCTCAGGGAAATTTTGTATGCCGATTCCGATTGCCAGCGCGATAGCTCCCGTGATTGATGATGAAGGGAATCCTGCTGCAACTGCTCCAAATGCAACGCCTATGGCAAGTCCCTCTGGAATATTATGCAATGTTATTGCTAACACCAGTAACGTGCTCCGCTTTCTCTTCTTAGGGTTTATACCCTCAGCCTCATCCATCGGTGAAGTGGGATGCAGATGTGGAATCACTTTATCAACACCTGATAAAAAGAATCCTCCAAGTAAGAAACCGATTGCAGCTGGTAACCACGCCGGAAGAGAATCTTGTTCCGCCATCTCAATTGCAGGTGAGAGTAATGACCAAAAACTAGCGGCAATCATTACTCCTCCAGCAAAACCGAGCATCCCATCCATTAGCTTTTGATTCATTGATTTTGTCATAAACACTAACGCGGCACCAAGCGCCGTCATCCCCCAAGTGAATAAAGTACCCAGCAATGCTTGAGTAAGGGGTTCTAACGAAGAAATATATTCAATCATCTATCAAAACTCCGTTGCCAAAAATCGAGTTTCTATACATGCTCAAAATTAAGTAACTATTATCCAAAATCAGCATTGCTGTCTCCTCCTCTTGATTGTCAATCCTACTCAACAGGTGATTTTTTTAATGTTGATGTACTACTTCCCCTACCTTCAGTTTGCAAAGCAATTCATCGCTGTGAGGATGAGAAAGAGTTTCGAATTGAATCGTAGAGTGTTGAACGTTCAGATGTGCTAAATCGTGTTCAATTTCTTGAAGTAGATTCTCACTGTCATAGATTTGTAAATTACCATCAACGACAACATGACATGAGAGTGCATTCATTCCACTTGTGATACTCCAAAGATGAAAGTCGTGTATACTCCGTACCCCCTCCTTGTTGTGAATGACTTGAAGAACCTTTTCGACATCAACGTTTTGTGGTGCACCTTCCATTAATACGTTCAATCCGGATTTCGTCACGAAATAACCACTTCGTAAAACAAGTCCCGCTACAATGATTCCTGCGAGCGGATCTGCCCAGTTCCATCCAAATGCCATGATAAGAAGCGCTGCCAGTATTGCACCGACTGAACCCAACGTATCGCTTACAACATGTAGATAAGCACCTCGCATATTCAAATTATGTTCTACGTCTGCACCTCTTAACATAATCCATCCAACAAGAAGGTTTATAGCAAGGCCAATACTGCTAACAATTAACATTCCTACGGATGCGACCTCAGGTGGTTGAATAAATCGATTGATGGCCTCATAAAAGATATATATGGAAATCAGTATGAGTGTGACCCCGTTTAAAACAGCTGCTAGAATCTCGAAGCGTCTATATCCGAACGTTTTACGATTGTTCGCTATTTGTTCACCTAATTTAAAGGCAAGTAATGCAATAGCGAGCGAAGCCGCATCACTAAGCATGTGACCTGCGTCCGCTAAAAGTGCTAAGCTATTTGTAAGGTACCCTCCAATCGCCTCTACAACCATGTATGCCGAAATAATAAAGAATGAAATGATCAAAATCTTTTTGTTAGAGGTATGAGAATGATCATGTGCATGATTATGTGCCATAAGATTAACTCTCCTTACTATATTTAGTGGTGTTTCGCATGCTCAATCGCCTGTCTTAGTAAGTTCATGACATGGTGATCATCTTCTGAATAAAATAGAGTAGTTCCTTCTCTTCTAAACTTGACAAGTCGAAGATTTTTTAAAAAACGTAGCTGATGAGACACGTTTGATTGACTTAAGTTAAGAAGATCAGCTATTCCGTTGACCGAATGTTCCTTTGTGCATAGCAGGGT
This sequence comes from Exiguobacterium sp. USCH10, assembly GCF_037619445.1. Taxonomy (GTDB): domain Bacteria; phylum Bacillota; class Bacilli; order Exiguobacteriales; family Exiguobacteriaceae; genus Exiguobacterium; species Exiguobacterium aestuarii_A. The sequence goes on from NZ_JAQPZO010000002.1 coordinate 28,617, forward strand.
TAATATTTTAATTCTTGTCGGGTCACTAAGTGCCTTGAACGTCTGAGATACAATAAATAGAGTCTCATCGTCAATCTGCGCCCCTATTTCTATTTCATTTTCTGTAGTATCTTCAATCGGTTCATCCATAAGTCAGTACCTCCGCTCATGATAACTATACATGTTCATATGTTCATATATAACTTATTAGACTTTTGCTGTGCCGTCAACACTTAATTTAAAAAACATTTATTCTATCAGCTCTACATACTTGAAGATTTGAGATACTTTCTCTGGTTTTGCGATTATTTCTTATTTTTAGCCATACAAAAACTACCTATTAGAGAGCTAGTTAGATCTCATACTCGATAGGTAGTCACGCTTTTTCAAAAAATCAATATAGTACACTAACGTTTTAAGAAAACGTCAATTGAATTATTTACTGGGTATTGTCTAATCTATTTTCCAACTTCAAAAAGCTTTTCATGTTTTTCTAAATCAAAGCTGTTTTTTAGTAAGCATACCAATTTGATACAATTAGTTCTTCATTTTTCAAATCCAAATCAAAAACTACTGTTTGGTACTGATTCGTCCAAGAATGACTGTAATCAGAAAAAAGGCGGTCAACGCTAAAAACGGAATTGTGATAAAACCCATCCAGTCAATGTACTGTGCATTACAGGAAACTCCTTGTTCACATGGTCTGACTTCCGAAAAGCCGGGCACCTTTTGTACAAGATAGTGGTAAAAAGAGATACAGAATCCGATTATTGATAAAGGGAGAACATAAAATTTGATTGAGCTATCTTCTCTGAAAACTGCAATTGCAAGAATCAAAGCTATTGGGTACATAAAGATACGTTGAATCCAACAGAGTTCACAAGGTATAAAACCACGAATTTCGCTAAAATATAGACTTCCAAGTACTGCAGTAATTGAAACAACCCAGGCGAGGTACAGTCCATATCGGTTTATTACTGAAGCGCTCATTGGGTTAGCTCCTTTTCAATTTGTTTTTTTATAGAGGTATAGTCGAATGGATTTTCAAGGATGACCCCATTAACTGCAATCGTCGGGGTCAGTGTAACATTGTATTTTTCTACGAGCGCCGCATCCATTTTAACTGATTCTAATCTAGAAGAACGACTTGATAGGTCTTCTCTAAATTTATTTAAATCTAGAGAAGGGACAGTCTTCGTCGCAATCTCTTCCATTTTCTCCACCGTAACCCATGGATTATCGTGTATTTGCACGTCAGGTTGAGCTTCATAAATAGCTTTGTGAAATTGCCAAAATGATTCTGGGTGATTTTTGTAAACAGATTCTGATGCAAGGGCAGCTAAAGTGGACTCATCTCCGTGAAACAAAACATTAATGTAACTAAAGGAAGCTTTCCCACTTTCAATGTAATCTTTTACAAGTTGAGGATAGATTGTTTCACCCCACTCTTTACACGAAGGGCATTTATAGTCTCCGAATTCTACAATTGATATCGGCGCTTCCTTTTTACCTATTGTAGGTTGATTATTAACTGATATCTTTTCATCTTGAACAATTTTAGTCTTTGATTTTTCGGAACTTTGATCATTTAAAAATAAAAAAGCTAAGACTGCAATTACTAATACGGATGTAAAAATAGTCAATAGTTGATTAGTTTTCAAAACAATTCACCTCTTTTATAAATTCGTTATTTCTTTTATCAGAATTATAGCTAAAAATACTAGAGTATCCTTAGTTTTTCAACATTGAATCCATGGACTTCTAAAAACGAAATCTATGAGTCAAACAAGTTACATTCTAACACATTCATGCAACTAAACTTTTATGCAGATGAAAGGAGGGCCAATTTATTTCTTAAAATACGTCTATTCCCCTTAATAATAGTGCATTTTAAAACAGGGCAAGAAAACTTTTAACTGTAGATAGACGAAAGCCAATAATCGTTGCATAGAATGACTAATATTTAAAGGATAAGTACCATACAGATAGTAAAAAACCATTCATGGGTCTTTACAACCAAAAAAACTACATATGAGGAGTCTATTATGAAGTCTAAACATAAATTTCGAATAAGCTTAGTAATTTCCTTGGCTTTATTAACTTCTTTTTTCTATCCCTTTAAGCTTTTAACTAGTGTTAACGTCCTAAACGTCGTACATGCAGAGGAATCTCTATTCATAACAACTGAAAATTTGAATTTGCGTTCCTCGTTCTCTTCAAAAAGCAAAGTCCTTTTGACGATTCCAAAAGGAAAAACCATTAAGAAGATAGGTGTATATGGAGAAGATAAATCCTGGTTTAAAGTTTCATTTAATTCAAAAATCGGTTATGTCTCAACGAAGTACGTGACGCCAAAACCTATACCTAAAAATTCAGTCAGTTCAATAAACACAATATATAAAACTAAAACTTCACTAAATCTGCGTAAGGGCCCATCTGTCAAATCACCCGTTTTAATGACTATCCCAAAGTCCAGCCCACTAATGTACCATGCTGCCTCAGGCCCTTGGTATAAAGTATCATACAATGGGACTCAAGGCTATGTGGCAAGTCAGTATGTAACCATATCGCCCTCGGCTATGAAGTCACGAAGTAAGCAAACGACCGAGATTCGCTCAAGCATGTCTTTAGTGAACTCAAAGGTCCTTATTACGATTCCAGCATCTACTGAAGTGACTGTACTAGGAAAATCGGGCACAACGGGTTCTTGGTTAAAAGTTATGTATAACGGTATTACAGGATTCACACCTGCTCGACATTATATAGTGCAAGTGGCACCGGGGGATTCTTTATCCACTTATCCAACATATATTACTATCGAAAATCTTAATTTACGTAACCAAGCGAGTCGTTACGGATCTATTTTGACAACAATTCCCTCAGGCACTTCGATTTCTGTCATATCGAAAAGCGCCAGTTGGTACAAGGTGCGATATAACAATCAAGTCGGTTACGTATCATCTGGTTTTGTGCAACCATTTACCGGAAAAACTCCTATAAAATCACCGGTGATTCCAGCTAACAAACACGTGATTTTAATTGACGCTGGACACGGTGGGGGAGATGCTGGTGCAGTGACTTCAAACGGTACAGTTCAAGAAAAAGTACTCACCCTAAACATTGCTAATCGTGTGGCCGACGAACTAAAGAAAAACTATGAGCTTTATGAAGTGAAACTAACGCGCTCAAATGATAGATACTTGTCACTTGTTGAGCGGACCAATCTATCAGAAAGGCTTGATGCTGACGCTTTCATAAGCGTCCACATTAATTCTTCACCTTCTTTCGCTACAGGTCATGAAGCACTCGTCCCTACTTCTAGCGCGTACACCACAAATCCATATGCGAACGCTAGCCGCAGATTAGGTGAAGTAATTAATCAAGAAATCGCCATGAACGTTCCAGATTTTAAAAATCGAGGCGTTAAGCGACAAGATGTCTATGTGGTAGGAAGAAACACGGTACCTTCTACTCTCATCGAATATGGCTTTATTGCTAACTCAGTAGATCGCTCCTATATGTCGGGAAGTAACATGATCAAAGCAACCGCCAAAGGAATTGATAAATTTATGAAGAGTTACTACTAAATAAACACCAAACAAATACTAACAAACGATTTGACCACTGAATTTGAGACAAAATGTCCTAAATTCAGTGGTCATCATTCATTTCCTCATCAAAAAGGCATTATAAGTATTTCTCTTGATATACTCGAATGACAATAAACTCAAAAGAACAACTGACATAGAAATGAAAAGAAATAGAAATAAAGATGGTGAAGTAATATTGATACAATGATTCCGGTTCGAGTTTTAATCATGATACGAATACTTTTATCCAGCAACGCATTTTTTATAATAGAGATAAGTTACGGAGGCAACAACATTGTTTACCATGAAAAAAATTATAGCTTCAACTTTACTTGGTGTTATGTTAGTTCAAAGCGCATCCCCTTCTTACGCTTTAAACTTGACTGAAAAACAAAAAAATATCCAGCAGAAGCAAGCGCAAAATTCTACAGAGCAACGTAAAGCTAATACGTCAATTCAGCAGCGTGAACAAGATATCACACTCGAAGAACAGAAACTGAATGACTTGGAATCCGAGTTACAGGATATTATCAATGAGGTCACCCAGAAGAAGGCTGAAATTCGGACAACCCAAAAGAAAATTGCTCAGATTCAAACTCAAATTAAAGAATTCCAGAAAAAAATGAGCTCTCAAAAGACATTGATGGAAGAACGCATGGTCACGATGCAAAAAAACGGTGGTTCTTCTATAAACTGGGCTGAATTTATTTTTGGTTCAAAAGACTTTGGTGATCTGGTTTCACGCATGATCACCGCAGGGACGATTCAAGAAAATGATCAAGAACTTTTCAAAGAATATCAATCAACAAAAAATAAGCTTCAAATTGCTAAAGCTGAATTGGACACTGAAAAAGATAAGCTTATTAGTCAAAAAGAAGAGCTAGAGAATAGTCAGAAAAAATTGAACGGCAAAATTAAAGTGCGGGCTGCTCAAATAAAAAAATTAGAGGCCGAAAAAATCCAGTTCACATCTAAATTGGTAAGCTTGCAACAAATGGAATCGACGCTTCAAGAACAAGAAAAATCAATTCAAGCAGAGATTGAAGCCCAAAGGCTTGAAAAACAAGCTAAAATTCGTGCCAAAGAGGCTGCGCGTAAAGCTGCAGAAGCAAAAAGTGCCGAAAAAAATGAAATCAGCGAGAATAAAGCCTCTCTCGAAAAATCACCAAACTCTGAGAAAGTGGTAAACAATTCAAAGACTACGGATTCACTCGCTTCTCCAACAAGTGGCGGAGTTTTTCAACGTCCAACCTCAGGTATCGTAACCCAAGGATGGGGTCCAGCAGGCGGGGCCAATGGCTACAGCTTCCATAATGCACTAGATACAGCTGGACCAGTAGGAACTCCTATTATGGCTGCTCAAACAGGAACTGTAACTCGAGCAGGCTGGGGTGGACCTTATGGAAATCATGTCATCATTACGCATGTCATAGGCGGTCAAGTTTGGACTACCCTTTATGCTCACATGAGCTCATTGTCCGTTTCCGCCGGACAACGTGTGACCCGAGGACAGAACATCGGTGCGATGGGGAGTACCGGAAATTCGACCGGTTCTCATTTACACTTTGAAGTCCATCGAGGAAACTATTCGTACTCAGCTACAAGTGCAGGGAATACAGTCAACCCATCCCAATTTTTCTGAATTTCAGAGGCGAAATTGTTTAACACTATATAATCACTTCAGTAAATCACTTAATATTTAGACCACAGAATATTAGATGCCCCGTAAAAGTTGGACCTGATAATCTAATTTTTATGGGGCGATTTTTATGTCCGAAAGCTTTTAAAGTCTCGGTGACCAAACGCTAACTGACTCGCAAGAAAAACTTCAGAAAGTTAGGATAAGCTTTCGTTCGTGCCCCCACCCCCCTACGAGTACCTGGGGAATACAATCTCAGGTGCGACATACACATTCACTATGTAGATATTAAAAACGATATGGATGGGTAGACAATCTTTAATCGATTCAATCTTGAAGTACAGACTCTTCTCTCCTTTGATGACCTTCAACTGGCAATATACGTCGAGACGAACCTTAGGTTACTAAGGCCGTGTCTAACGGTCGATGATAAATTTACGGATATGAAGGTCCAAATTCAAACCTAGGTTGTCGAAGTCACCAGATGATCTATTTCATGATCCAACTTTTTGGATTAAGTTCAATTAATATCTTTTGAACTTAATATATAAAATTGAACTTAATATATAAAATGTACATTTCTTTATTTTTTATATAGAAAAGTAAACCAATCGAGCATACGACGCTCTATAAAGTCTTGAACCTTAAAAGTGACATGGGGTCTATGCTCGATAGCTAATAAGATTGCATGATCAGGTCACTTTTAATGTAATAATCAATACATCACATTTTCGTGTATGTTAATATTAAATCGTTTAAAGGAGAGAAAAAAGATGGCAAGGTTTTTTTCACTGTTGATTGTTTTGTTAGTATTATCTGGTTGTGGAAGTACAGTAAGCAATAATGGACCTGAAGTGATTCCAGAATTAATTGATGTACAATTTAAAACAGATCCTGAAATAGTAAAAGCAAACGAAGTTATTGAACTTATAGCAACTGTTTCTCAAGGAAACGAGAAAGTAGACGATGCGGATAAAGTTGAATTCGAGATATGGAAAGAAGGCCAAGAGGAAAGCCAACACGAAAAAATTGAAGCCAATTATCAACAAGACGGACTGTATGTAATTTCTTATATTTTTGAAGAGCCCGGTAAATACTTTATATATTCACATACGACAGCAAGAAGCTATCATTCTATGCCCAAAAACGAAATATTAGTAAAATAATAAATTTTAATTATTACAATTAATAATATAGACGAGCTAATCCATGATGAAAAAACTCGTTTTTATTGAATCGCGCGACAACATCAACCTTGTGATATATGCTCGAAAAATACCAATTTTATGATATATCCTTTCCGCTCCAATGTCTGATACGTCCATTCCGTCGCTCCACCTTGGAAACTACCATCAGTTGTATGCTTATATGTAGGAATATAAACGCGAGTCAAATAGAGTCACATTGCTCAAACGCATCCTCATAAACTCGAAGGATGCGTTTTTTGTCCTGCTGAGTATTGCGGATACAGAGAGCCACTAGTGCGGACGACTGAGCGAGTCAATATGAAGAAAAAGGCCATCGACTCATCGATGGCCAAGATCTTAGCTTACCCCTAGCCCGTGGTGTTCCCTCATTGAGGTTTCGCCATCGACCAGGATTTTATAGGAGTCGTGTACGATCCTGTCGAGAATTGCGTCCGCGATTTGGGCCTGTCCTAGATTCGAATGCCACTCCGCGTGGCGTTAGACACGCCCACGCTCTTTATTTTGACGTTGTCCTTACGCTCCGTGCCTCCCTTTAGAAAGGTCCAGGAACATAGAGATGCGGCGGTGAGCCAGCAGCTCTTGTTATCGGGCCGTTAGGGGGGGCAGCGGTGCGATGAGCGACTTCGCCTCCTGGCGTTAGACGCTCACGCATGAGCCCGAATCACCACTCCTTCTCCTATGCCCCGTCTTCAGACACACTCCAATCCTCAAAGCGATACTTGATGATCCAATGGACATGCATCACCTCATATTCGAATACACCCTTGGATAGCTCTGAGACGACGAAACTGACGTCCCCATCCGCCACCACCCATGTCCCATATAGATACACGATCTTGATCGGACGCTCTTCTGCATTCAGATAGATCAACACTCGGAAGTAAGGCGAGTTCCGTCCTTCATCGAACCGGACGACCTTCTCGACGCAATGTTCCTTGTCGACGACACGCATCCACTCGGGATGTTCCATCAATTCCGAGAACACGGTCCGAACGAACGGATCCAATCCCGCGAACGCATAGTCATCAAGCAGCCCTTCATCCATCACGTCTCACCCCCTTCCTTCACATCACAAAGAAGATCCATGCTCACGAGTTTTAAGTCGTCAAAATCTTCTTGAAGCCGGTCAGGAAGACGTCGAAGCAACACTTCCGTCATCTCGTCCATCGTCTGTTGGTCTAGTTGAAAATTATCCATCTGAATCATCCTCTCCATTTGATAGCTCAACGATACCTCGAATCTGACCACTCGACATCTCAGCTTATTTCATATAAGCCCTAGGCTTGTTTCAAACAAGCCCCGAGCTTATATAGGAAAAAGGACCATATTGCATTGTTTATTTAAATATATATGTAGGACTTTGTATTTATTTTTTATATAATCCATATATTTGGTATTAATATTATGTGAAAAGTATTATTATGGAATTTGTAATACAAATTATTGGAAAAGGAGAATTTATCTTGAAGAAAAAAACTTTAGCTACATTGGGACTTACAGCCGGTTTATTATCAGTTGTTGGTTTTGCGCAAGCAGCAACTACTCCTTTGGGTTACAACGTGACAGTTGGGAGTTACAATGGTTCCGCAAACACTACATCTCAAACTAAGGCGATCTCAGATGCTCGCGGTGAATTGAGATCTAGTATTGTTGGCGGTGACTATACAGTTGACGCTCGTATGGCAGCATCATCTGGTACAGGATCTTGGGTTCGTGGTGTAGGCGATTATGAGACTCGCGGTCTTCCAAATTCAATTAATAAAGGGACTGCTGCACGTGTTCAATTTAGTAACGATCTTACAACTCCAGTAGATGTAAAAGTTACAGGATCTTGGATAAGTAACTAATAAATATTTTTGTTTAAAAGTTAAGATTAATTTGTCTCATGCTACTATAGTGAATAAAAATGTAAACGACTTGAGTTCAATTATATTTAGGACTTAGGTCGTTTTACGTTTTATAAATTGTATTCAATAGGCACAATAACTCTTTTTCACATTTTTTTAGGAAAATAGAAGTGTTTTTATCAATATAGAGTTTTCCTGTTTAAAAGTTACTTTACTTAAAAAGGTGCTCTAGAGTAATCTTAAGATAGAAAATAATTCCTTTAAGGATAGTAAATATTTGTGAAAAAATTACTCGAATCTTTGATTTGAAAATAATTAATTCCTTAACAAAAGGATGAAAATGAAGTGAGGTTAATCAATGTTTAAGCAAATTAAAAAAGAATTGGTAAATGCGCTGACAACTAAAAATTTAATATTATTTGCATTTATTATTTTCATCGTCCCTTTAATCCAATTTTTAACAGTGTATAATACTTATGAATTTTTTAAGCCAATTGAAGTTTTTGAGGAGAGTATCTCTACTATTCCGGCAATGATCTTTCCAATTCTTGCGGTTTTAGTATACGTTCCTTCATTTATTTCAGAGTATAAAAATAATTTTTTGACTTATACGAGAACTAGAGTAAACCTTAACGATTATCTCGTTAGTAAAGGAATTGTTAACGCGATTTTAAGCGGAATTGTATTATTTTTAATGGTTTTCGTTACATACTTGTTTGTACAGTTTATCGAGCCTTGGTTAGGGTTAGTAAATTATACACCGATAAGTGAATCGACTGGTGATGTGAAGAATGTATTTTCGTCTTTAATTGAAAACAGCCCGTTTTTATATGCCACGATTTATGCTATATGGATTGGATTAAATGCTGCTCTATACGCTACGCTTGCTTATATTCTTGTATTATCACTTAATAGTATTTTTGTAGCGATCTCGATTCCGTTTATGGGATATCACCTTTTAAATTTTGTTTCAGGAATTTTCCAGTTTCCGCAATTTTCGCCATTGAGTACCTTGTTTCCGTTCAATATTACAGCACAACCAATTTGGACAGTTTTTGTTCCATTCACAGTAATACTTTTGATCAACTTAATCATATACAAAGTATATATTTCAAAAAAAGAAGAATGGACTTTCAATTAAGTAAAGCAGGTGACAAATTTAATGCTTGAAACAATCTTTAAAGAATTTACAAAAATAAAGTGGCTGTTAGTTGGTACAGTAATATTTTTTTATAGCTTATATCTAAAAAAACAAATATTTAGTTTTGCAGGAGAATACTCATTAAATATCAATATATGGGATCCGATCTACTCACTTCAAAATGATTCATATCTTATGGTGTATTTTTTAATTCCGATTATAATCTTTACTTCAGTCAAAACAATCACTACTAAATTTGATTACATATTGCTTATACGACTAAAGTCGTTCAATTCATGGATGCTTTATACGACTAAAGAATTTTTAGTTCAAATCTTCCCTATGTTTGTCCTGTTGTTTATACTTAGCCTGTTAATGTCTATCGGCTTACCATTCCAGATGCACTGGAGTGAATATAGCAAATTAATTAATGGTGTGAACGAATTAAACGAGTTATATTCAGAATTTCAAAATCCTCTAGCACCACTATTCTTTCAATTCTTATTATGGATAGTTACTTCAATAAGTCTTCATGGAATGCTGGTTTTATTATTTTTAATGCATCAGAAGTACCAGTACTTGTATATCGAGGCAGCTCTTTTATTTTTACTTTGTGTTTTTGGATTTAAAATTTTTCCATCAGAATTTAAATTTTTATCTCCTTCAGTTTATTTTACAATTGCTGCTGCAATAAATGCTTTATCAAGTATATGGATCATTTTTATAATTCCTATAACGCTTTTTATTTTTGAATTTTTTATTATTAAGTATTTAATTGAATTAAAAAAAATATTTAGGATAATAAAAAAAGAGACGCTCCCTTATACTATTTACAGTACATTGATATTTATTTATATTTTGATGACTTATCAAAATAACAAAGTAGATATTTTAACACTGGGTGACTGGATTACGGTAATTTTCTTGGGAGTGAGTGCTTTTAATTCTTCTTTTACATCTTTATTTGCATATCTGATTATTTTTTTTGGATTATCATATTTAAGCCAAATTCGACTCTCTCATGAAATCGGTGAAATAAGTCATTACAAAATTATTAGATACGGAAGTATTGATAAATGGTTCTTCAAAGTATTTATGAAAGAATCATTGTTCCTTTTCAGTGTTTTATTATCCATTATAGGATTTGTAGTTTTATTTGGGATCTTTAATGGGTTAGACCCTTCTTTGAAAACAGACATAACATCACTACAGAATAGTAACTTGATTCTTTTTATCATTTGTTTCTCATTCCTTCAGCTTGTATGTTATTTGCTTTTTAGCTTTATTACTTTATGGAAGTCCTCTGAGGGTTATTTTTTACTAATCTTGTTTGGAGTATTATCTTTTATGTTATTACCAGGGATAAATGTATGGGGTGTTTTTCCGGTTGGATTAAATGCTGTAATCGTTACTGAGTCATTCAGTCTTCAGCATTTGCTAATTGTTTTGTTCGCTTATATTGTAGGTTCTTTAATGTTTTTAAAAGTAATGTTCTCTAAAAGTCTTAAAGTATGAAAGGGGTAGTAAAATGGGAATAATAAGTTTAGAAAACGTATCGAAGACATATATGGGCAATATCTTATTTGATAGTGTTGATTTAACAATCAATCAAGGTGAAATTGTTGGTATTGTTGGACCAAACGGATCAGGTAAATCTGTCTTATTTAAAATGATGTGTGGATTCGTTTTTCCTGATGAAGGGACAGTAACAGTAAGAAATAACAAGCTACATAAAAAAAACCGCTTTCCAAAAGATTTTGGGATACTTATTGATCGTCCAGGTTACATAGCAAATAAAACAGGTTTTGAAAATTTAAAACAACTCGCTTTGATTCAAGATAAAATTAACGATAAAGAAATTGAAGAAACAATGATTAAAGTCGGTTTACAACCAAAGAATCAACAAAAGGTAAAAAATTATTCATTAGGTATGAAACAGAAATTAGCGATTGCACAAGCCATTATGGAGAACCAAGACGTTCTTATTTTAGATGAAGCGTTTAATGCGCTTGATCATGACAGTGTAAAATCATTACGAAACATGCTTTTAGATTTCAAGAAGGAAGGAAAAACGATTCTTATAACTAGTCATAATTCTGAAGATATTGATGCGCTGTGTGATAAAGTTTATAGAATCAATCAAAGCAAGGTTGACTTGGTACAAAAATAAAAAAACATATGAAGCGTAAACGATTTGGCTCCCTCAAAAATGTACAGTTGAAATAATAAAACTGTATATTTTAAGGGAGTTTTGTCTATGTCCAGAATAAGTACTCTGCCAATGAAAAGTTAACAGTCGTTAAAAATTTTGAAGAAGATTTCAGAACGATGTGAACCTAGATAAAATTTACAGTTTTTGCTCGATACGATTTTACACTATTGCCGAAGAATCAGAACACAACTCCTATAGATTAATGAGGTCAATGAAAAACTCAAAATGATATTGAACAGTGGAGCGTTGTCCCGACAAGAGTTGACGCTCTCCTGTTTTCCTTTTGACGAATCCGATTTTTGGGTCCAGGCGAGAGCAACGCGAGTCGCCGCCCCACAAAAGAAAAACGCACGTCTTTCGTCCTTGCTCTTCTCGGATGGACCGAGATCGGTCAACCGGCCCCACTCCTTCACGTTTAACCTCGCTGTTTCATGCTGACGTATGACTCGTCCGCACCGAGGATGAGATGTTCGAGCGGCGGGATGCCGATGACCCGATTTGTCGGGCACTGTCCGGAGAATGGATGATGGCGTGCTCGAGGGCGACCATTTCCTCGTGAACCTCTTGGTTGATGCGGATGACCTCGATGATGGCAGATAGTTCCATGATGGTTTGTCCCCTTTCGGATAGATAAGCTGACCACAGAACAAACACCGTTGTACATCCTGTGGACGGGTCGGTATCGATGACTGGGCTTGAAGAAAACGAAAAAAGTACGGGACAATCACCTGCGACCTTGAGACCAGACGGCCGATTGCCTTGCTTTCCTCTCGGGATGTTAACACCGTCTCTGCCTGGTTTCGCTCACATCCTACCATTCATGTCGTGGCATGGGACGTATCCGTCGAGTTCCGGGAGACCATCCGTTTGGTCGATAAGACGATTCAAAAAGTCAAAGATTCCGGATTCAGCATGCCAATCAGAAGTGGCCATTGGCTGTATCCTTATATGCAAGACAATGACGGAGATGGCATGGTCGGAGAGTAATCATACTTATTCGACGGTCAAATAGAATCACATTGATTAAACGCATCCTCGTAAAATCGAAGGATGCGTTTTTTTGTCCTGCTTCATCCTGCAATTTTTATACGGTGGTAACACCTGACTTTGAAACGTATTTCACTGTTGAGACTCACGGCTCTCCGATTCGCCTTGGCTGACCACATGTTTGGACATATCGTATAAGCTTACAAACACCATTGCATTCTTCGTCATCTTTTCATCCATCGGTGTTCTTAATTAAAAAAGCATCCGGCAAGCATGCTTCATCTCGATTCTCCTGATTATGCTTACTTGCTCTGCGTCTTCTTGTCTTTACAATCATTTCAATGAAAAATGTACAGGTTGGTCCACCGTGATGGTTGACGGCGTGACATTTGTATAGACGCGGGGACGTCTTCCTTGAAGGGTGATTCGGGTGATGGCGTGATCTTCGATATACAAATTTAAAGAACTCACCTCAGCCACGATAGATTTAAAGACGAGCACCGCGATGAGGTGAAGCCTGATACATTCCAGCGGTACATGATGATCGATGAGGTCCGGAATCAATCGCTCGGACACTTCATAGTCGAATGAGGTCCCATAAATAATTGACGCTGAATGATTGATTTTTATATGGTTTGGCACTTCTTTGTTGAACAGATAGTGGTCGATTCTCAGTTTGGCAATTTCATCAGGTGTGATGCCATTGAACGAAGCGTTATCAAACATAGGATTCCCATGCTTATTTTCACTGGAGACCAGCTTGAGATTGATTGTTTTTTCGCCCCCAACCACTTCGACATCCACTTCGTCCACACGCACAAATTCAGCCGAGTCCTCAATCGCGAGCGATTGCTCCGTTCTCCACATCTGCTTGAGTATCTCCTCGATTCCTTTTGAGTTGAGTTTGGCCTTCAAAATCAAAATGTATGACTTGTCGGAACGATTGTAGCGATAGGAGAAGTAGCGTGCGTGGACACGTCCTAGTAGAAACCAGTCTCCAGAATTGTCGACCACTCGCTGTCCACCTTCAAAGAGTGGTGCCGGTGACAGATTCGATCCGGCCTCTCTTGTCTTCACATTCTTGATGACGACGGGTGGACCGGAGAGCGTACCCTTCATGATAGGATGTTGATTTGGGAACTCGTTAGATAGTGCCTGACTGACATACGAATAGAGGTTGTAGATATCGACTTCCCCGCTCGGATTCGTCGCCCCACCTTCCAGACCACGGATCAAATGATCGGTGAAGGCGCCGTGTCCATCACGATCCCAGGCCGACTGATCTTCCGTGCACGCTGCGATGACAAACTTCCCAGATCCTTTGATTTCAAGCCCTCTGTCCATCAGACTGTCGATTGATCGCATGACCGCACCGCTATGGCATGTGTCAAAAAAGCTCAAGACCGTGCGCGCCGGCGTTCGGTCGATATGATCCCGGACGTCGGACATATTGATGCTCGTGTCTCTGATAGCATGACGATCTGCATCGTACGGCAGGAAATACGCATTGGTCTCGCTGAATCCCCCATGCCCCGCCCAATAGAGGAACAAGACGTCCTCTGGGGACGCCTCCTCAAAAAAGCTTCTCAATGTATGTGTTAATATCGACTTGGTCGTCAAGTTTCCACTCAGAATCTGCACATCGGATTGTCGGAAGATGGCCGGCGTCTCCGTCAACAATCGATTGATTTCGCTGACATCGTTAAAGGTGTTCGGAAGAGCCGTTATCTCATGATTCCGTTGTTCGTTGACTGCGATTAATAGCGCTTTGTACAAACTTACCCCCTGCCTCTCTAGTATTTACATATATTGTATTATACAATATACCACGCTCCCACAACGAGGCAAAGGCAACTTCTTATTGCGCTATTTGTTATACAAAATAACCTGTTCACTATTGCTTATTTAGTTAATCCGTCATGCATCCAAGGCCATCTTATGATCAAGTAACTGTCCGCTGGAACATGTTATTGGTAAGTCAACGTTACCTGAAGAAAATCTATTTTTTCTTCCCCGTCAGGGAGCCTTACCTACAGAGTTTGACTACATAATGATGTGACGATCGAACACAAACATAATTTTCTCACTTGCCGAATAGATACTACATATAGTCTTATCTCTACCATAATCCACCCTTATCATCTATATTTAGTTAAAAAGTTCTTTACTTGTTCGCTGAATCTGTGCTATTATGTTTAGCGTTGTCATTGACATATTGGTACCGGTCGAATATAGTATAAGTAATCAATGAGCAGGCTGGACTGACCAGCCAACAACGGCCCCTTACCTTTCGGTAAGGGGCCGTTTATTTTATACTAATCATATACTGCCTATGAAGGAGCACAAACATGTCAAAACCGGAAAAGGTCTTCAAGTCAACGACCGATCAACTGAAATTGCTACAAGAGCGCGGTCTGGTAATCGATGATCCGATGTTCGCAGAAGAGGCCTTGATTCGAACGAGCTACTACGAAATCATCAATGGCTACAAAGACTTGTTCATCAACATAGACAGTGAAGAAGAGCAATTCGAATCCGGGACAACCTTCTCGGAAATCTATTACCTGTATGAACTTGATAACACCATCCGTTTCGCGATGCTGTCGGCGACACTTTCCGCGGAGAACCTGTTACGTTCAGTCATAGCCTACGTGCTTGCCGAGAATCACGGTCATTCCGTCAAGGACTATCAACATAACAGAAACTATCAACAGGGGAAAAAGATAATTCGTGGGCGCGCCAAAGGGAAATTTGAGCGGGAATTATTGTTGCAGATCTTCTCCGAGGTTTATTATTCGACGCATCAACCGATGGCCTATTATCGGGAGACCTATCAGGACATGCCCCCTTGGATCCTGGTGAAGGGACTGAGCTTTGGGAACCTTCAATACCTGTTCAAACTGATGTTGCCGGAATCAAAGACAAAAGTCATCGCACGGGCGACAGGCATGAATCCAGAATTGATCACTGATCAGACCAAACAAGCTTTCGCCGAGACATTCGATATCCTCGTCGCCTTCCGAAATTGGGCTGCCCATGGAGGACGTGTTTACAATCACCGTGTGCGAAAGCGCCTGAGCTACTCTCCGGTCCATACCCGCTTTGGTGTGACACACTCCGCCTATCAAAAACATGACCGTGGCCAAAGTGATGTCTTGAGTTTCATTATCGCGTTGTCTTATTTGAGAGACCGGGGCATCCAGGATGGGTTCCTTCACGCCGTCACGTCAGAGATCGACGATTACCTGATGCGATTCCCCCGACACAAGACGTTGCTGTTAAGGCAGATGAACATCCCGGACCAGCTCTATCAAGAGTGGAGCCATATTCGACAGCATTGACCTGAACCCGCGACCTCTCGCGGGTTTTCGTCGCGCGTCGCCAGACGCGCTCCCGCTCTTGATTTTGACTTTACCTTACGCTCCGTGCCTCCCGTCAGAAAGGGCCAGGAACATAGAGATGCGGCGGTGAAGCCAGCAGCTCTTGTTATCGGACCGTCAGGGGGGCAGCGGTGCGATGAGCGACTTCGCCTCGAGGCGTTAGACGCTCACGCATGAGCCCGGATCATCATTCTTTCTCCCATGCACCGTATAGATACACTTTCTTGATTGGATGCTCTTCTGCATCCAGATAGATCACCACACGGAAGTAAGGCGAGTTCCGTCCTTCATCGAACCGGACGACTTTCTCGACGCAATGTTCCCTGTCGACGACACGCATCCACTCGGGGTGTTCCATCAGTTCCGAGAACACGGCTCGGACGAACGGATCCAATCCCCGCGAACGCATAGTCATCAAGTAGCCGCTCGTCCATCACGCCTCACCCCTTTCAGTTTTTATATACCAATTCCCGATACTTATATGATTCACGCCTCGTTAAAGACTCACGTGAGAAAAATAAATGTATACATGTATACCCATCGACAAGTATACATGTATACACTTTGAAACAATCAGTTATGTACTTGAAGCGTGTTCGTATTGAAGAAGACCGTCATCTGTTTCAATCGTTCCCCTTCTCTCACCTCACAAAGGAGATCCATGCTTACTAACTCAAATACCCCAGGATCGATGTCCATCCGTTCAGGAAGTCTTCTAAGCAATACCTCTTTCGTCTCTTCAATCGTTTGCTGATCCAATGTGTGACTCATTTGAATCATCCTCTCCTGTTGATAGCTCAACAATACCTTGAATCTGACCTCTCAACATCTCGGCTTATATAGGAAAAACGAACATTTTCACCAAACAAGCACTCATTTTTCATTAATCCAAACATCGCAAATACACATTCATGAAAAAACAGAGCAACGTGACTTCTTTATGCCTTTGACTTCTCACCAAAACCATTTGTTTTCGCCACGCGAAAACATTCCTTTTCCCGGATCCGCATTCTGGATCCAGGCGAGAGCTACGCGAGTCGCAAATCTCATAAAAGAAAAACGTATGTTTTTCCTCCTTGCCCTTACCGGACGGACCAGGACCGGTCCCCCGGCCCCGCTCCTTTCCATTCAACCCATGTAACCTCGCTGTTTCATGCTGACATATGACTCGTCCGCACCGAGGATGAGATGGTCGAGCACCGGGATGCCGATGAGGTCGCCCGCCTCATGTAACCGTTCGGAGACGAGGATGTCCTCTCGGCTCGGGCTCGGGTCCCCGCTCGGATGTTGGTGACAGGCGATGATGCACGAGGCATTATTGAGAATCGCACATTTGAAGATTTCTCTCGGGTGAACGACACTCGAATTGACGCTCCCGACATGCGCCCGATGGACACCGATAACCCGATTTTTCGTGTTGAGCATGATGACAAGGAATACTTCACGGTCATCATCCCCGATAAAGGATGCCCCGATTTGTCGGGCATTGTCGGGTGATTGGATGACGGCGTGCTCGAGGGTGACCATTTCCTCGCGAATCTCTTGCTTGATACGGATGACCTCGATGATTGACGAAAGTTCCATGTTAGTTTGTCCCCTTTCGGATAAGCTGACCTCAGAACGAACACCGTTGTGCGTCCTGTTGACGGGAACGCAGCGAGCGTCGGGAGACGGTGCAAGGGCGACCGCAGAGAGAGCCTCAAAAAAATGCGTAGAGCAAACGAAGGACCAGGCTTCCGTAGCCAACGAGCGAAAAGCCTTGCTTTGAGCCAAAAGCGAAGGAAGACGGGCCGAAGGGCGCGTCATTTTTTTTGACGTCCCTTGCACCGACGACCAGCGAGCTAGAGTACGGAAACAGGACGCATGGAACACCAATCAAGAAAAAGAGCTGTTCAAACGAGATAAACCGGGTATAAAATAAGAACAAATGTTCGTTTATATGAAAGGAGAATTGTGATGACGATGTATCGCGATCGAGGTGAGCTGAAATGGATCCCATTTCTCATGCCCGAACACAGAGCCCTACTGACGAAATACTATAAAGAAATTCAAAAGATCGAGATGCCTGATATCGACGAACAGGTCCTATCGGTCTATGAAAACGTGCTGAATGATGCAATTTTCAGTGGGAATCTGGTGGAGGTGAAATATGTGGAGGAGCGGGAGATGAAACGATTCAGAGGATTCGTGCACCGGACAAACTACATGGAGCGGACCGTCGAGCTGGCCAATCAAAGGGACGGGATCATCCATGTGCCGTTCGAGGCAATCATTCACGTCGAACAATCGATAGACTAACGCCCTGGCGGTTGTTCGAAGTCTGCGTCGCGAAATTTAGTGTCGCTTTTTGACATTCCTTTAATCATGAAAAATGTTGCTTGATCCTGTATCTAGTCTCATAACAAAATCAAGCTAATAAGATTCTCTTTTTAAATCTGAGGATTGGCCTACTTTTTTCAATTTGTCGTATACTGGTAATAAGGAAATAGATGTTATTTTTTATGAGAAGAGGAATGAGCTTGGACCCACGACTAGATATTGATAAAAACAATTTAATACAACGCCTAGACAGACACCTAGATTGGATTAAGAGTTGTGATACAAAGGCTTCTATTGTAATTGCTGGGGTGGGAATATTTCTTAGTATATTTACATCAGAGCACTCAATAGGTATGTTGAATCAAATCCTTTCTCGTACCATACAAAATATTAATTTTTCAAACTTTTTATATCTGGGGTTGTTCCTGTTTTTTTGGGGCATTTTCGTACGTGGATCGTACTTGTTAATAAGAGTTTTGGTCCCAACGATGAAAAAAGAAGTAAATCTTTTCGGGCAGGATACATATCATGATTCTCTGTACTACTTCGAGTCAGCAGAAGATAAAAAATATGTAGAGTTTAAAGAAAAAGTGTTCAATGAATCATTTGAAGACGAAATTGAAGATTTGATTTCTCAAATCTACATCAACGCAAAAATCTGTTCAGCCAAATTCAAGTTTTATCAGAAAGGAATCAGATATACTTTTATTGGTGTAGCAGGAATACTGACCATGTATGTAGTAGGAATAATTTTAGTGAAACTAGGAGGCATCTCTTGATGAAGTTCACGGGCTACGATTACAAAGAGCGGAAGGGAAAAGTTGAGGAAATACTTGATAATACCGACGCTGTTAATGAAGTAAAAAAGTTTCCTAAAGATGAGAATTTTACATATGAGAACGGTTATAAAGCTTGGGCATCTGCCATCTTTGTAGACTTAAGGGACTCAACGACTCTCTTTACTGCAGGAGACGACGTTAAGACATCGAAAGTGATTCGTGGTTTCACTTCTGAAATAATCGAGATTTTAAAACAAGATACCGACAAGGAAGATTTGAAAGAAATCGGGATTCGTGGAGACTGTGTATATGCAATTTATTCTACCCCGTCTCCAGAAACAATCTTTGATGTAGCTAATCGAGCGTTCTATATTAATACATACCTTAAGATGTTAAATAAGTTATTAGCTAGTAAAGGACTTCCATCTATCAAAGCTGGTATAGGATTGTCCGCCAGTAAAACACTGGCTGTTAAGGCGGGAAGAAAACATTCAGGAATTAATAACTTGGTATGGATAGGTGAGGCGGTGGCGACGGCAGCTAAACTTTCTGATTTAGGATCCAAAAACGGTATTAGGCCAGTTGTCATGTCCCACACGTTCTACCACAATTACATTCAGATTCAAAAACAAAGGAAACCAGAAGCAGAGACCTGGTGGATAAAAAATAATGATAAGGTGTACGGAACTTTTTGGCATGGCAATGTGATTATAGTCGAATTCGATGATTGGATTAATAATGGAATGAATGACTAAACTTTCTATATTTAAAGTGATAGATATCGCGAATTTATATATTCAAACTATAGGAGGATGATGGTAAGTGAAGAGAAATGAGTTAGTTTACAATGTTTTAAAGGCAATCCAGAATGAATCGGAACCAAAACCCAGCAATTATAATCTGGAGCAACAACAATGGTTAGACCTAGTAACGTTCATAATAGATAATGGATATGCAAACATAAAGGCAAGTCGTGGTGGTCGTGGTAATAAAGTACACGCGGTTTGGATGGAGGGAGCAACACTCACGGATAAAGGAATAGATTACCTTGAAGAAAATTCTTCAACGAATTGAATTAATACTGTTCTAGAAAGTGTTCTACAAACGAACGTTAAAAAGATATTATTGTTAGTTAGTTCACATCAAAATGAAAAGGGCTATTTGAAGCCCTTTTCATTTTGCCTTTAGTGTCTTTTAACTTATCTTTTTATCAATGTTCGTTTTCTTTTATGCTTAATGAGTAAACAAACAAATGGAGGTGCTTCATGACGAAAATTGGATATGAACGAGTATCAACCCTTGATTAGAATTTAGATTCAAAACTAGATGAACTCAAAAAGGCTGGGTGCACTAAAATCTTTCAAGAGAAAGCATCCAGTGTCAAAAAGAGACCAGAATTCGAAAAGTGTTTAGATTATTTACGTAAAGGAGATACGCTGGTCGTCCGGAAGCTAGATCGTCTAGGTCGAACAACGAAGAAATTGCTTGAATTGATTGATGATTTGAAGGTACGCGGAATCAATCTTCAAATCATCACACTAGGTGTAGATACTTACACAGCTGCCGGTCGGCTATTATTCACTATAATGGCTGGGTTAGCAGAAATGGAGCGTGAGTTGATTCGCTAACGTACGAACGCTGGGCTCCAAGATGCACGGGCCCGTGGGAAAATGAGGGAATAAAGCCAATCGCCGAACAAATCATGACAAGAGCCATGATGATGTATGAAGCGAAGATGACGGTAGATGATATTACAAAGACTTTAGGTATCTCAAGATCCACATTTTATAAATATAAAAAATCAACAAATGATTGATTACTAGTTGAACTCTGTCCCATGCAATCCTTGTTCGAGTTTTTTTAAAACCTTTCTAAAGTTGAACGTATACAAGACAAGGCGTCAATCTTCTCGTTCGTTGTCACGAGTTTTACAAGTAGCACGATACGGTTGACGTCGACCTTCGTATCGGGTGCTACGGGCATAGAAAGGTCTACTTTGTGTGAAACGGGTGATGGTAAACAAATACCCGACGTTTTTTTTGGTAGGGTCACCAAATCACTATGTGCGGCTAGGCTGTGAACCGACGACGTAACCAAGCACGCCGGTGATGATGAAATTTGCGGCGATGAGAAACTCGATCCGGGGCGCCAGCTTCATAAGGATGGCCTCCTTTAGTTCGTCGGGGTGTAGCGCTACAGGTCGGCGTGGTCTTTTAGCCATGCGCGTTTCTCTTCGATGTCGTAAGGTAGTTCTCTGACCAACCCGTCGTGTTCATCGAGTTGACTGAACAGGAACGACTGGTTGATCCACGAGAAGAAGTGATCGTAGACCACCAGGCCAGCAAAGAGAGCCGAAACCTGATTCAAAGCCGTGACCATCATGGGGACTGCTCAAAGGGAATCAAAAAATTGAAGCAATAGGTCTTCCAATACTCCGAGTAGAGAGGAAGAGCCCGATTACATCGTTGAGCTCTCAGGGCGTTACCTAAGATACAAACTTGAGCATAAAGAATTATGCTCTCGATGATTCAAGACGCTTTCGGTGCTGTTCTCACGTTTTATATGTGAGAACTTTCCAACCCACAAGGTAACTCCTCAGGATTGAAGGATTGGAGAGTCGAATTCGCTGTATGCACCTAGTCGTTAGACTGCATTGTTTGTCCTCGGAGAGCTCACCTTTACGAAATAAAATATAGCACGTAATACTTTACAATAATTAAAAGATTCTTAATCATTCAGAAAAATTGGAACATTAAGAATATTTCGATTAATAAATATGCCTAAAATTTTATTGATTCCGCACAACAAAATTTAAAAAGCCTCAACTGGACACCGATGATAGTCCAGTTGAAACTTTTATAGAAAATATAAAGGCAAATTTGTATCAATACTGCGAAATAAACTTATCTCCTTCTAAGACCTATCGAATCATATGTTGATGATTGTTTTGTATATAATTAATACAGATCAACCTAATTTTATACTTCAAAAAGAAAAATAAAATTCGTGATAAATTATTTGAAAGGACCGGCTTGTTTCTTTTCTAAAAAGTCATTAGATTATCATAGCCTTACTTATTGATTAACGATTAGATCATCATAAATCGAAGTGAAACCTATTTTATATAATCAATTAGAAAACTCTCAATCCAAAATGACCTCTGTCCGATTATTTAGTGATATCAATATTAATGTTCTTTAACTGTTTGACTAAATGTTGTTTTATTACTCGGCCATTCACTTGGAATTCTAGAGGATAGTATTCTGGTTGAAAAATTTCTGCTCCATCCTTAATCCATTTTTTTCTGTATACAGCATGAGCTTCTTCTCTCGATAAGAATACTCCCTCAGTAATTTCCACATCATCATCGTCCCCAAATTGAAACCGGCAACAAGAACAAATCTCAAAAGAAGGAAGCTTATATTCATTATAGGCTGATTCTTCTAAGCCATCATGACCACAAACAGGACAGATATAATTCATCTTTTCACCTCATGAATAAAAGTATTATTTAAGTGTGCCTGACATATTATTAAAGTACTCACGGCCCCTCGACGCATTAGGATGCTTAGGTTTGAATAGGGTACGAATAACATCATTTTTATCGAGAATAAGTAACTCGTTCGTGTTCGTGTTGTATTTTACTATGTCTCCGTCAGGACGTTTTTTCACTAGGATGTGCTTTCCTGACGTATTTGCTAATGATTGAGCGCGAGTCAAATATTGAGCTTGCGTTAAACCAGGAAATTCATTTTTATGATCTTTCCAGTGGCCATCGAATCTTTTCTTTGAAGCGAAGTTAAGCTTTTTGAGAGATTGAGCTGTGGCATTTTTTCCATATTTACTCGTTGCTTTTGTGACTGCGCTCTTTCCATACTTTTTTATAGCATATTGAATACCATAACGAGCTACAGAAATAGCAATAACTACCAAAGGATACCAAGAAGCAGTTACTTCAGAAGTATTGACTTCATAAGTTTCCCCAGTATCAAGATCAGTTAATAACGCAGTAAAATTCTCTCCTTCAATTTCTTTGATTACAATATCCATCGAAGTAGAAACTACATTCATATCTTCATCTTTGAGTTCAACAGCGATTGTCATATCGCTTGTTTCGAAATCAAGTTCTAGGATACCGTCAACAGTAACCTTATCCGATTCAATCGTAGTCTCAATATATGCGATTTCATCGACCATTTCACTTTGAATCTCAATGTCATCTTCAAAAGTAGCTTCCACATAATCATTCGCCTGAGCTTCGGTCTCATTTAGGTCCATTTGTGTGGTCGTTTCTTCCTTAGAAGGGATTCACCTCCGGTAGTAATCATAGCAAGGCAATAAGAGAAGCCAATGCTCCCATCCTATTCTTAAGCGCCTTGCTGATTTGAAGCTTCACATGGGTTGGCGCTTCTTCCAACTGTTCTTCCAACCTCGCGATTTTTTTGTTGTAAGCTTTCAAACTCTTTGAAAACGGACTCTGCTAACACCTCAGAATTGATGGTTTCTTCTCGATTCAGAATCTCTTTGATTTCTGAGATTGTCAGTCGCTGTTTCTTTAGGAGTTGAATGCGTTCGATTGTTTGGATTGCCGAGAGCGGATATAGCCGATAATTGCTCTCTGAACGTTGAACATCGAGTAAACCGAAATTCGTATAATAATCAATCGTCCGTGTCGACACACCACTTCGTTTCGCGAGTTCACCAATCTTCATTAAGTCCTTCCCAATATGTCCGCCCCCTTTTTTCATTAGGAACAGGATAGCACGGTTCATACAAACCGTACAGTTTTACGTGATGGTTTTATTTTTTTTCACTTGAACCTAAATCCGACGAGATGTTTCGTTTCATCACTTCAACCGAACCTTTTTCTCTTCGGTCCGTTCATCCCCGTCGTTCGGAGTCTCATCTCGATTCCAGCCGGCATATCAAACATGCCATTTCTTAAATTTTTGATGTTGACGACGCTCGGGACCTCGATTTGGAACACGGTCCTCATCTACATCGGGGTCTATGACAGCGCCAAATGGCAGATGTGGTTGGCTCGTCTTGAGTCTTACTCACATATCATAAACGCAATTCTAGCACTCATCACTTTAGGTCTAACCGTTGTATTCATTCCTTTGGTGCGGATAAGAAACAAGACAAAACAATAGAAATATGTAAAATTAAGTTCTTATGACCTTTAAAGTTTGTTTTTCTTGTGATTCGGTTACAGTATTTATATATATCTCTGAATCGAGGAGGAATAAGACACGTGTCTGATCATAAACAAAATGGTAAGTACGATCATATCATCGACCAAGTCGCGGGCAAGATGAATGAAAGCCAAAACAGTGGCCCTCAATTTATATTACGAAGAAAAGTTGAGTCTATTTTATAAGCGACAACTAAAAACATCTTGTATACGTTTCGACGTCGAAACGTATACAAGATGTTTTAATTTAACGATGAAGTAGACTTGTATCCCCTATGTTGATTTTAAGTCAGTTTGGATTGTGGTACTTAGTTTTATTTTATTTTAAATACAACCATCCAGAATTCGTTTTAACTTGAATCGTGGGATTCGAAAGACTAGGTTGATTGATTTCAAGAGTCGGGCTTGTTTGCGAGCGTTGAGTCGTGAAGTCGGTAGATACCTTTGTACGTTCCTCACGAATGTTCGTTGTTAAAAAGAATCGATTTTCAGGAGGTACCTGTAAATAGATATCACCCGACGTGTTTTTAATAGAGATCGAGTCGTCCATGTTCTGAAGTGACAAGTGTAGGTCGCCGGAAGTCATCTGGATTTCGCCCTTGCCATTAAATTTTTCAAGACGAAGATTGCCCGATGTCGCCTTCAACTTGAACGAGTCCCCAGTAAACCCCTTTAGGACATGGTCTCCCGAGGTCGATTTGACGATGAGCTCTTTTGATTGAATATCACTCATTTGCATCGGTTTGCTTGTTACGTTCATTTGAATGCTCCCGTATGTCTTGCTCGGAACAGCGATATGTAGCTCCAAATCTTCGTTGATCCATTTTTTATTGATTGGGGACTGGATGGCGACTTGAAAAGAGCGACCAGACATTTGTGTCGAGAGTGCCTGGTCCACCTCCTCCTCGGTACCAGGGAATACTCCTTTCAATTCTACAACGATTTTATCTTCGTCATGGGCGTGAAAGAAGACGCGCGTACTTGGAGCGTCAACCAAGATGTTCGATACTGCTTCTATATTATCCGTGAACTCATAACGATCGTTCACTTCCGTTCCTTGAGATGGAGTCAAGGCGCACCCTGAAACCAATAAAATCATCCCTGCGAAGACCCATAAGCTTTTTCTCATCAAATCATCCCTTTCCAGTCATTGTAACGTCCATCCACCATCAAGCACTAAATTGTGACCAGTCATCATCTTTGAAGATTTCGCGCTGAGAAACATGACCGCCTCTGCGACATCGGACGGGGTAGCGTAACGCTCAAGAGGAATTTTTCCCAGCTCGTTCTCGATATAACGGTTACTCAATAAGATATGATGATTCTTGTCTGTTTTTACATACGTTGGAGAGATGCAATTCGCTCGAATGCCATAGGGAGCGAGCTCAAGTCCAAGTACCTTGGTCAAATGGATTAAACCAGCCTTGCTGACGCAATATGGAACACGTTCTTTGTTCGCGACCATCCCATGTTGTGACGTTATGGTCGTAATGGTCCCGACATTTCCTCGCTTCACCATTTGTGCGGCTATGGCCTTTGTAAGCAGAAAGGTTCCAATCCAATTAATCTCTGTCACTTTTCTTAAATCACTAGGCGTCCAATCGAAGAAACTTTTTAATATGTTGATGCCTGCCACATTTACTAGATCAGTTACGTCGTAAGTACCGTTTAAAGAATCGACAAATTTCGGTATTTCTTCATCGTTTTCCAAATCTAAAGAGTAGAAAACCATCCGAGATTGATCCTGAGATGAGAGTGATTCGAAGAACTCTTGTAGTATCCGTTGTTCTGATTCAATTTCAGTCGCTATAACGAGGTGACCTTTTTCTAAAAAGCTTCGAATGATTGCTTGACCAATCTCACTAGCGGCTCCCGTGATTAAAATAGTTTTTCTCATATTCAGTTACTCCTCAGTTGATGTTCTGTGGCGTATTTCCTCACGGTGTCTGACAGGATCAACACGATTTGATCTAATTCGGAATAGGTCATTGTATACGTCGGAAGTAACATCAGGCCAGTAGAATACTTGTTGGCATAGGGGTAGCAAAGTAGTCCATTCGTTTTTAACTGATTCGAGAAGCTTAACATCTCGTCAAAATCATCATCCATATCTAGTTCAACCGCCAACATCATTCCCTCTCCGCGAACCGCCTTGATTAATGAAAATTCTTCTTGGCATTGCAATAGCTTTTTCAATAAATGATCTCCCTTTTCGCATACGATGCTCTGATAATCCTCTCGCTCGAGTAGCTCAATCGTCTTCACGGCCGCCGCGCAACAAAGTGGGTTCGCGTTTTGCGTGGAGAAGTGGTTTATAAAATCTTCGTCTCCAATTCGTCGTGTGACGCGTTGACTCAAGAGTACCGCTCCAAGTGGCAGCACTCCGTTATTAAGCCCTTTTGAGAGACATAAAATATCAGGGATAATGTCGGTGTCCTCATATGCAAATTTCGGTCCTGTTCGATAGAAACCCGTACTAATCTCATCAAAGACGAGCAACACGTCATATTCTTCACATAATGCTTTCAATCGTTTTAAATAGCGAGATGATAGCTTAACTACACCAGAAACTCCGAGAACCGGCTCGAGTATGAATCCCCCGATTCGTTCTCCATATGCTGTGAAGAAGTCCTCTAACGACTTGATCGAACTCGATACGGTCCCTTTCTCTTCAAATGGGATAGGTAGATAGGCAAAGCCCTGTAGCATAGGACCATAGGGTTTGTAATACGCCTTGTCTATCCCCGTCGCCGTCATCGATCCATAATGAGTGCCATGATAAGACGTTTCGAACACTCCTATATACTTTTTGTCATGGTGACCAGCAGCAGAATGATGACGACGAATCAATTTGATCGCTAGTTCCACCGCTTCTGAACCGGTACATGTATACATCACCTTATCAAATTGTCGATTTGTGAAAGCAATCAACTGTTCAGCCAGTTGATAGGCGATTTCTGTGCAACTTGTCCAAGGGTTCACAAAACTGACTGTCTGCATTTGACGAGTGATTGCACCTTCTATCTCTTTATTCCCATGACCTAATATCGTGTTCCATAACCCACTAATACCATCTAAATAAGACTGTCCGTCCTGATCGATGACGGTCGCACCAGCTGCAGTTTTAACTTTGATGATTTGTGCGTAATGCTTTTGAGGAAGAATCGGATGAATCAACGGATGACTATTCATGTTTTCACTCCTTTTAATCTGTCAGGGTGGTACATCACGAAACGGAACGAAGTAGCGATTCGGCCTTCTGCATCAGATGGTTAAACTGAACCTCGCTCATTCCAAATCTGTCTGAGCAATAATTTCGAATCTCATGACTTGATTCGCCCAACCAAACCCCCTCCAAATAAATCGCCATCAATATAGGAATCTTATAAAATTTCATTTTCGATTCACTATATAAAAAAACCTGATCTTTCCATCTGAATATGAAATGCGATGTACGCATTTTCCGCTGCAACGTCCTAATTGACCCATGATAGAATCGAGTACAGTGTTCCGTTGAAAAGGTCACGATATCGGACAGAGAGTGGTTGGATGAAATTGAAGCGAAAAAGCTTTTCAAGATATATTTTTTCCGAGTCAACTCTGCCACATAAGGCTGACTTTTCCGAAGCGAGCAATAGCGATCTTTTTCCATGGACTTAGGAACCATTTTGATGCACCGCGGGCACTCAAGCGCAACCGGGCAATTGATACAATCAGCAATGACCGCGTGCTCAGCGTACCTGGATTTATAGAGCTGAAACAAATCTCCGCGGGTCAGCAAATCGTTGTCATCTATTTGAAAACAGACAGGTGAATCAAGAACATTTTCTGTACCGATACTGATTCGGGTTTCTTTGGTCACTGAACACGTAGATTGGTAGGACCATTTACATTCATCTCTTAGGTAAGGAATCACATGGACGAGAGATAGCTCCCCGGTCAACTGAATTTGTTCAATCACGTTCGAATACAAGTCATAATCCTTTGGTTGTTCAATCGTCAGAAACACATCTTCCCCCTTCTCAGGAAGAAATGGTGTTTTCATATAGTCCACGTATGATAACGATTTGATGGATCGCGTCGTCGTCTCACCGCTTTCAATGACTAACACCTCGTATGAATTGGTGTTTACCGGTTTATACAGCAATTGCCCCGCTCCAAACCAACTACCTTTATGAGTAGTGGTCTCACGGTTACTTCCAGAGCCGATTTGGGAAGAGTTGATATTACTGTTTAGATTGAGCCGTTCCTTCAGTTGAGAAGAAATCGGGCGGTCAAAATCGTGATGCAGATGTTTCAGTTTTGAATGATGCAGCTTTGCGGGGTACATACCTGTTAAAAACAGTCTAAAACCGTTGTAAAGGGCTTGGTGAGTGTCTTCTCGATGGTCCTGCTCGTTTTGTATATTTTTAAAAGAGATGTTAGATGAACGTCCCATTTCCCCTATAAGAGAATACAACCGGTTCAATATCTCTTTGTTTTCTTCTCGTTCAACTATCAGGTAGTGATGGTGGGGACGGTTCTGTATAAATGAAACCAGCGTCTTATATGTAAGGAAAAAGCGACTATCATTGAGAGGTGTAGACGATTCCTGATTCCTAGGTTTCATCTCCACACTCCATAGACCGTTTTCATCTTTGTAAATGTCAATCGTATAGGTAAGCCTCATATGCTTATCCCCTTATGAACTAAATTTGAGAGTTATAGAGAAATACAATCTCATGTACTTACTTTTCAAAAATAATTTGATAGAATGTTTTAAGTGAGTGTAAGTATGATTGTTTAGTAGCAAAATGACTCCGTGTCGTTTCTAGTTACACATTGAATAATCGTAGCTGCTTCTGGAAGAGCCGTTTACCTCATGAAAGAGACTGACCAACGAACATGTGCGTGTTCATTAGTCAGTCTTTTCGTCATAGGTCGATCATGTGCAACACGATGAGCAACATGAGCTCGAACCACATGTCGAGTACACGTTGTCGCCTGAGCTTCCGCTCGATGCAGCTGTTTCTGGAAGAGCCGTCACATCATCAAGTTCAATCACTTCAAAATCCAATTCCAACTCTACGTCTAAATTGTTCTCCATGTCTTTGACCTCCTGATTGTTGTGTGTTTTCTTAAGTACAGCACGATGAACAGCATGAGCTCGACCCACATGTCGAGTACACGTTATCACCGGAGCTTCCGCTCGATGCAGCTGTCTCTGGAAGAGCCGTCACATCGTCAAGCTCAATCACTTCAAAATCAAGTTCTAATTCAATGTCCAAGTTGTTCTCCATTCGTCTCACCTCCTTTCAAGTGATGGTATGTCGTTACGTGCAGCATGATGAGCAGCACGAGCTCGATCCACATGTCGAGTACACGTTGTCGCCTGAGCTCCCGCTCGATGCAGCTGTCTCTGGAAGAGCCGTCACATCGTCAAGTTCAATCACTTCAAAATCAAGTTCCAACTCGATGTCTAAGTTGTTCTCCATTCGTCTCACCTCCTTTCAAAGGCAGACAGATCTCACAGTTAGGATGCTTTCGAATTTGCTTGAGAAAGACTGCTCTAGAACGCCCGTCAAATACATACTGTTTTCCAGCGATGGACGAGAACTGGGTCGTGTACATGAAGTACTCATCTAACAACCAGAAGATGAGTTCTTCGCTGATGGTGTCCATCAACAACTGAGCATACGCATCGATGCCAATATTGTCGTTTTTAGACAAGGTCTTCTCTTCTGTCAATTCGACACAGCGCATACATCCGTGAACCGCTTTTCGAATACGGGGGCCGAGTTTGAGCGTCTGCGAATCTCGATCATAAAAAAAGTTAAGAACAGGTGTCCTCGCATCAATCTTTTCGTGAAGCCGAAGCTGTTCCTCGAATGTCAGGTCACGATCTGTTAACAAGACGACACACCGACTTATAGGAATAGATTCCATGTCCCGAATCGTTTCAAAATGACAGACCGATTTCAACTCACCCTCGATCAACCCTTGCGGTACATTCGAGGTCGTCAGGCAAACAATCGGTTCGCCAACGAACCATTCTGTGATTCGTTCAAAGGCCAGGTAGCGGTCTTTTGGACTGATTGACGTCCGATGTTTGTCCAAACAGCGTAATATCCATAGTTGGAGCTTGTACGTATCTTCTGAAACGAAGACGATATTGTTTAATCGTGAGAGCAACTCTCCTATCCTCGGTTCAGCGTGGATAGTTTCGACCAAATCAGACGCCCGGACACTCTCGGTGTTGTATTGCACGATCAAACTTCGAACGCCTTCGCTTTGGTTCGGAATCATCACTTGATATTTTGCCTTCTGCGACTCCTTATTCAGAACCCGAATGATATCTTCATCCATCTCAAGAACGTAGTAAGGGTTAAGACGTGTCAATGTCCGAAGCGCATCGTCCAGCTGTTGTTTTTGAAGGACCATTTGCATTCTCCTATCATAAAATCATCCTAGCGCAACAAGGTACAAACAGCGTTTCATCTCTGTTTCCAATGATAAAAAAGATTCAACTTTGTCATCGTAAAAGGCACACATTGGAAGTGACTTCTTCTGAAGAGATGTAGCAACGAGTTGAATATTTTGAGCGATGTGACCAGCTTCGAGAGCCGCTAATCGATCCACTAACATCCCATACTTCGAAAAACCCCGTTCGTAATTTGCGACTAAGAAAACCAGCACGTTTGTCTTGGCGAATGAATCGGCATAAGGGTTCTTCGGGATTGTCAACGGCGATAAAGCATGTAACGTGTCCAAAGAGATTGTCGTACCTGTTTTAGTGAAGTGGGTTGCAGATGCGTTTAATCGATATAATCCCTCTTCTATGCCATCCACTTGCCGAATGTGAAGATGAATCTCGATTGGAAGTAACGATCCTCCTGAAGGATAAGTCCGCAGTTGTAAGCGTTTGGTCTGTGGTCCGCTCTCGTTCACATAGGAGACAGTCTTTTCACCCGAGATACCAAAGCATAGTCTCGCCCATTTGAGTAAATCTTCTTTCGACCACTTCCCCTCAAACTCGGATAATCGATAGGAGCGGCGTCTCAAAATTGTATCCTCGAACTCACCCACCCCGGTTTGTTGAATAATAGGAATCTGCGCACCTTCTTGGTCTGATAACTTCTCGTCCTCTTCAGGAAACGAAAAGGTTGCTCGGGGACGACACTCATCCCAAAGATCTTCGATGATACGTGTCGACTCTTTCATCTTGAACAACTCGTTTGGATCAAAGAAAGAGAACGTAGCCATTTTCTTAAAGTCATGAAGGCTCTTCAACGCAGATTGCCCCTTTCTTCGCTTCCTCGCTTTTAAAGTAAGCACCTAGATATTCGGAGATATAGTACTCGACAAACGGAGAAACACCCAACCGATTGTTCGCCATATGGATATGTGAGGCAACGATTCGGTGGAGGTAGAGTTCATCCCGCACCTGTTCGCGAATCTGTTGTAACTCCTGTTTCATCGCGACGAGACAATCCTTCACAATCTCATTCTGATTCAATAGCTGGTAAAAACGATTCACGCTCATCTCGTTTGCATGGAAGAGTCGACGTAAGTCATCGGTCTTGTTCCCTTCTACAAACGACTCCCAATACTCTTGATAGAAGAGACAGAACTGTACGTTGTCTTCTTCGTCTTCAAACTCGAGTAGCTCCTCAACCAAGTACCGGGTCAGCGTCAATGAGAGAATGAAACGCCTCGCGGGATCGAACTTCATTTTCGAAAGTAAGTACGCGACTAGTCGACTTGAATGGGCAAAGATGTTTTCAGAATACGCCATGACGTCAGCCCCACCATAACGCGCTAACTCAGGCTCATACGGAATCAAGTGCACACTCTGATCCTCATACCAGGGCAGGTCGTTCATCGAGATCTCTTTTCCATCGAACTTATGCCCCTCATAGTAAGCGTCTTTGGTCATCGGAGGGAGAGAAGATGGATTGATTAACCAATATCCTTGCGTAAAATCGGTCACTTGTTCGATGATTGCTTCGGGCTGATCCGTTTGAATCCTCAATCTGAGGTGTGGACCTCCCTCCCAATAGCGGATGAAAAACCACTGATTGACTTTTCTGGACCGAACGAGTTCATCCATCAGTTGGGAGATGTTCACGATTAGCGCATCATACGTGGACATTTCATGCTGAAAAATATGTAAAGATGTCCATGGTTTCATTGTCTGCCTCCTAGGGAAATGGATGTGGATACGGGTTAATGTTGTCCATAGCCAATGGGCTATCCACACGTCCGGCCAGAACAGGAGCTTGTAAGATACGCGATTCATCCAGGCGACGATGCTGATGACCGAACGTCATCGTCAACATCCCAGGGATGAACACCTTCACGCAGCGAAGTTCGAACGATTTAAGCAGATCTCCCGAAAGGTCGACTACGTATACGTCTTCATAATGTTTGTAGATGCGATGTAACAACTGGTTTAAATCTTCCGTTAGATCTTGGTTTTTGAACGTCTCAGTCTCATACCATTCAGGATGTAGAGTTCGTAATGTCTTTTTCTCTCCTAAACTAGTCAAAAATGACAGCCGTTCCAAAGCGTCAGGGTGCGAATAAAGAAGGACGTGATCTTGGAACTCTGTGGCGAGATCATCGTTCTCAAAGATTAGACGCTTCCGTTCCATCAGGTGTTCCGCTCCAAATACTTTGTTGTAAACCGGAACCGAGGAAACGACCTCGATGAATGCGCTCATCAATGCCTTCTCTGGGTTGAAATGACACCCAGCAGCCGAGTAGGTCTTCACCACCGCATCATCTCGTTCATTGACCATGAGTGCCCAGACGGTCGGTATACCCAATTCCATCGTGGTATCGAAGAACCTGACTTCATAGCCATCGGCTTTTATGACCTCGTTCAGGATACGGAATTCTTCACTCATATTACTGATATCGATTTCGACGAGCGGCAGACGGTTATACCAAGCGACCAAAAAGTTGTCCCGTTCAATCATCTCGAAAAGCCCGTACAGTACAGCTTCTTCAATTGTCGATCCGAGTGCACAGCCGTTGGACGTTTCATACACGAACCTTCTAGATTCTCCCCGAATCATTTCATCTTTGTAATACACCATCTGTTCGGGAATCAGTAATGGAACTTCGTTGCGGAGTGAGCAACCCCACACCCAGTGATATTTCATATTTTCCGAATACCGGTGAAGACGGAAATGTTCATTCATGTGTTCTTCCTTGTGCAGTGTCATATCTGCCGGATTCACTGCCCGGTCCTTCACTTCTAGATAAGAGGCAAAGATCTCACTGTTGGATTTCCGATTATAGACGTTCGAATATCGCTCCAGACCTTCTAAATAAGCTGAGACCTCGGAGCTCTTAAAATCAAACGTACGCCCAAAAGCTCCTTCGTTCTTATCCGTCTCAATGTAATTTTCGGTACCGACCATTGGAACATATTTCGATTCGACCTCGAAATAGCTGTGCTTTGTCTTTCCTGTCTTTAAATCGACCAATCTTTTCTTGAAACCGGTTGGTGACAGTGAAGACTTCAAACGATATGTCGTCGGCGATTCCTTGATACGTGGTTGAAACTGAAGCATCGCATGCTGCTCGGTATCTGACGGTAGTTCTCCACAACTTTGACAGTATTCATGTTTGAGCAGGGGATGTATGTGAATACTTCGCTTTTCATCATTGAGAATAGTGATATAATTCAGGGCCGATTTTTCTTCAATTTCTACGCGCCGAAGCAACTCGACGACCTCTTCACAAATTTGATTCAGAAAACTGATTCGCCACGTCATAGCAGGAGACGTAGTCGTGTAGTCATAATCTCTATATAGGACCATCGCGTCGTCAGGGGCGTTTGTAGAGAGACGCTCATAGAGACAATCCACACAGCTGCTCATTCTCCCGTTATAAACTGGTCCAACGACCGCCTGTTCGAATATCAGATTGGCTCTCACATAAGGAATGTGGTTGTCTCGACAGTATTCGACAACCCCCCGCTCGAAATTATAATCAAAGTAATCATATAGACCGACCAGCACTTCTGCGTCAGTCACATCAGTCAGGTTATCGATGACTCGTATACGTGAACTTTCATCAAAATAAGCTATGAATTGATGGAGTAACGTCTGGCCACGGTTGAGGAGACAGATATCCATATTTCCTCCTTTATTATTCGCGGGTCTCACCTTTCGAAGATCCGTCGAGATTGGGAATGGACACTCTGAAACACTTTGTGCCCGTTTTTTCAATTAGCGTATTGTGGGACCACTCCACAACCGAAAGATTGATTTCTAACGATTGAAGGAGACGGGTGACTTCTATTACCATGGTGCCGTCGTCTTGAGTCGACATAGCCGTGTCACTTTCAAGAGTATCTACGAGATGCCGGCTTTCTTGATCATGCTGATGGAATGGGTGATTTTTCTGTACATGTTGCGCATAAAATTGACGTAAGCTCGCTTCCACCAATTGATCAACACTTGTGCCGTATCTTTGAATTCGGTTCACTCCTTCGACCAGGATGGAAACTTGGTAAAGGGAGTACCCTTTTACCTTCCGTACCTCGATTTCAGGACTTCCACCTCTGGTAAAGAGTTCACTAATCTGCACCAGTCTTTTCATCAAAGGTGAGGGGATATTGTCTTCGGACAAAGGATACCGTGTCGTCTCAAAAGGAGCCATTACTCTTGCCATATGGCCGAACAAGAGTGGGGCGACCCCAACTTGATAAATCTCTTCAATACTCGAACAGCATATCCAGCGGGCATATTTATCCATCTCTCTCTGGTTCAAAGATGTCATCATCCCCAATTTGAAAACCTCAAACAAGGCTTTTAAAGGATGGTCTTCGGATTGAAGGACGGTCATTTTCTTTGCCCCTCGTAAGGTAGTGATCGTGGCGATTTTAAACGGGATCTGCATCAGTTCCTCAAATCCATAATGTCGGAACATATATGGGGTCTGAGTCACAAATTTCTTCATATGATCGACAGGTTCATGGTAATGCTCCAAGAAATCAAACGTGAGTTCTTCAACTTCGATTTCCTGACCGATCTTCAGGTAGTCTTCAAAGTTATGAACAGGTATAAATCGATCATTGCTTGAATCATCCATGGTAAAGATCTCTACCCTATCTCTTATAGCGCGATCTTTGGTGATAAACTCTATTGAGTGTTGAAGCAACCGATCGCTAATAGCTGAAAAATGAGTAGATTGTCCGCTTACTTGAAGATGATGCATGTCCATGAAGCGAATGATATCCATCCCCTTACCGAGAAAGATAAAAGGTTGTACAGTGGTCGGAATTGCTACCATGACTGATTCAGAATGATATTCTCGCAGTCTAAGCCTCACAGTATTCTGACTTACATTCTCCTCTCGGAGGAAAGACAGGAAAGGGACACGGTCTGACTGCTCATCCACCAAAGAAGTCGAAGGAAATCGTGCCAACAATCGATTCAACTGTGGATTGTTCATTTTGCGAATGTCTTCAGCGTTCACATGACCTGTTTGAATACCAGGAAGCAGTGTCAGAAGGGCTTGAACAGTTTGCTGTTGCTTGATTTGATATCGTTTGGTCGGCGTCTTCACAATGATATGGTCATCGTGATAGGACAACCACAGTGTTTCTGGAACTAATTGATTGATCA
The DNA here is from genome assembly GCF_037619445.1 of Exiguobacterium sp. USCH10. Taxonomy (GTDB): domain Bacteria; phylum Bacillota; class Bacilli; order Exiguobacteriales; family Exiguobacteriaceae; genus Exiguobacterium; species Exiguobacterium aestuarii_A. The sequence continues at coordinate 64,513 of NZ_JAQPZO010000002.1, forward strand.
TAGTCGTGCTCCTATCATTGCCAGATTCATATGTTGTGGTATATATCCGTTCCGTTATACCGGTCCCCTCTCATGGCCATGATGTCTTCCCACGAGAAGTTGTAATGTTGCTCCGCATGCTCACTGATGACTTTACATAGTTTGTTCTTTTGAAATGGAGAGATATTCAACAAAGGGAACACGCTATATAAAGAATTGACTAATAGGCGATACTGTAAAAAACCAATAGATTTAGAGAATGAAGCAAAGCCTTCCTCGTCCACGAATTTACTGTGAAAATCACTCAATTGGCTACCACCTGTCGTGAAAGAAGAGATGTCATGATATTCTTCAAAATGAATTTCCCCTCTAACCAGACCGTCGTGAAAAAATAATCCTAATGATTCGTTGATCGCGTACCAATCAAGCAATATTGCTTTGTCATTCCCGCCATAATCTTTAAACCGCTTCTCTACTTGTGTGAGAAATACAGGAATTTCATCTATAAAGGACTGAAGTTCTTTTGATGTATGATCAAACTTCTGCATGACAATATCTCTTTTCTCCTCCGTCATGCGTTGAAGCTGCATGTTGAATCCTTCCCAATGAGACTTGAAAGAGATATAGCCGAATTTAATGCCTTCGAGGACCGTGTCTTCGATTTCGATGCGGTATTGATTAGCTGTGATTAACATCATTTTCGCGCTTAAAATTTCTCTGTCATCCGGGCTCAATCGACCAAGGTAATCATGATGTCGGATAAAGAACGCTGACTTTTCTATTTCGCATTTTTGATACAACGAAGGTGCATAAATCGTTTGATTCGAAGACAGGTCTTGAATCGTCACTTCGAGACTAAGGTCGTCGCGAAGTGGTAGGAGTTCACCTGTATAACGCTCTGCTTTAGCAAGTCGAGAAGACAATTGTTCATATTTGTTGTGGTCAACAGGAGCACCTTCGTACTCTCCCAACAAGTCCTGGAAAGCTGTGATGAGTGTGTCTTTCACACGTAAGTCACAATCTATGTCATTGTCACGAAAATAAACAGCGATGTGAGGACCTGTTGCCCAATGTTTTTGCACAAAGCAATCTGAAATACCATTCTCGTGGAGAATCTCGAACACACCATATAAGGTTTCCCGAGATTGAGCTGAATCATAAAGGAACAATTTAGCGACATGATACTGGTACGGGTTCATTGAAAGGCTCCTTTCGAAGTCAGTTCGAGTAAATATTCTTCGGTGTATTCTTGATCCGATTCTCTTAAGTCTGGAAGCACCTCTGTCAGTAGAAAGTAAGGTGTATCCTTTACTTCTTTTAAGAATAGACTCCAAAGAAGTGGGCTTGTAAAGTTCACGTACTGTGGTTTTTCAAAAGCTCCATCAATTGTGTCCGTATCCTCCTCGGTCCCATCTAACGACTTCAGGCTTTGGAAGAAAACACGATGGGGGATACCATGAGAATCCAATAGGGATAAGAAATTCATCATAGACAGGTAATTTTTATCCGAATATTCAGTTAATAATTGCGTGTCGATGACCCAGCACTCTCGACTAAGCACAAGTGTCCCATCTAGACTGATTCGAGGAAAATGTTTGATGGTTGGCTGTTCCCGGGGTATTGCCAGATACTCGTCGATCAGAATTGATCCGACACTTTTAAAAAGTACGCCGTTTGCCGATAAAGCGTGTAGCATCGCGCTAATCGAAGGTATGAGTCGCGTCATCAATGAACCTAAGAATAAGATATGAACCTGCTCCCCTTTGGCAAATACATCAATCTTTTTGGTGATGGGATTGTACTGCAGCTCGAGATCCTGCCAATCATAGACTCCGGTTAAGCCGCTCTCATCTGCCACCCTACTGTTGGGGATATGTACACTGTAATCAGTAATGCTCGAGCGTACGTTGGCATTGAACCCGTAAGATTTATAAATATCGACAACATTGCGCTCTTTAATGTGTTGATGGACATATGACTGTAGCGCTGGTTCTTTCATGACGTCTTCTAAGTTGAATAGAAAGCGAGAAAAATAAGACAGATAACCTCCATACATATCATTCAGAACGAAACTGTTCTCATCTGTTCGCTGTACGAAGAAACTGTTTGACTGTGTGTACCGCTCCAGATCTCTCGGCAATGTACTGATAAGTTCTTGAAGGTAGTCACTTGGAATCCTTATTTCCGAACCTTTGTTTAATTGTTCCTCTGCTTTAAGGTATCGAATAAATTCATTTTTCGCGGCGTCCAACATTCTCACTTCTTCGATTTCACTATCTATTGCCATCTCGTTAAATTGCCCGCTCCACAAATGGCCTGCGTTGTCCATGATGGCATTCAGCATAATCTCCATCACGTCTTCTTTTTCATTGTCCCGAAAAGCGACACGCTCATGTCCGTATTTGTCGAGCATGAACTTCCCTAAGACGTATTGGAGTCGTAACACGACATCAAATAAGATAGTAGACTGTTGGAAAAGTTTTAATGAACGATCGATTTGTTCCCAGTTTTCCTGTGGTTCTATTCTTCGTTCCGTCGTGAGATAGTCCTGATAGAGCAACAACTTTTCATCAAGGTCCGGTATACCCAAGTGTTTCGTCACTTCTTTAAAACGAGAAACAATTTCTTGGTAGCTTTGGTAGCTAGCTTGGCCATGCATTTCATCAAATGTGTTCAGAACTTCTTTAATGGTCTTCAGATGGACGAAGACTTGTCGTAAAACTTCATCTGTGTTCAGCACTTCCGCCTCTGAGAGACAAGAGAGGATATAATCTAACCCTTTATTGGTATGTTCGGGAATGCCTTGAGTAGGTTGCAGAAAATCATTCTTGATTAAAGACAACGCATAGGTTACGGCTTTTTCTTGACCTAATCCGTTTTGAAGGAACACGTTCTCGACACGATCATATGTGAAGGGTTCACTTCCAAGTTCCTTGTAGAGTTGAAGTAATAGTGGATTTTCTTTGATCTTCATTAATGTATCCGCAGTACGATAAATTTTTTTCCGTTTCATTGGTTGGTCGGCCAGGGTCGTCCAATAGAACTTCCCTTCGTGCCGTGTCAACGTTTCATTGAAATGGTAGGTCATTGTGGAAACCATACTAGGTCGCAAACGAATTGCTTCGAATACACGCATCAGATACGCCAGATTGAGATTTGTGACCGTATATGTCTCGCCGGGATCAGTCGATGATACAAGGTCACTGTTTGAAAATTGACCGACCCCGACCTTCGTCAACGTGCTAAACGGACTTGTCTTGTGGGTCGCACGAGTCAATACTTTCAACAGTGTATAGTCTAATTTTCTGTGTTTGACTCCATGCTCCTGAACGGGCGTGTTAAAATATCCCCTGGCTTTTTCCATGATGGTCGCCTGAATGAATTTCAATGAATTCATCAGTGTCTCTTCTTTTTGAAACACATCATAGAGCTGTGCCCTTTCATGCGATTTTGCATAGTTAAATTGATGCTCGATTTCAATCAATCGCGCCTTGTTTTGTTGATAGAGGGAGCGGATGTCTTCCGCTTCCCTTATCAACTTAAAATCTTCTAACATAGGCTGGCACTGCTTGATTCGCTGGCAGAAACGAAAGCGTAAGTTGAACATGTCCCGTTTTAAGTTGATCAACTCTTTCCTTTGTTGATCGTCTTCAACAAGTTTGATCACATGTTCTAATTTGGTAATAAATGAAATAATCTTTTTGTCTTGAGATTGGAGGGAAATACGATATTGTTGCATTAAATCTCGTAATTCGTTGGAACCGAACTGTAACGCATGCGCATAGGGCACGCTGTTCTGTCTAACTAAGAAGAGCGGTAACTTCACATTCATCACAACAACTCCTAAAAACAGATTCGTTTTGATATGTCATTAGTCGTATTTGAAGAAACGGAAACTTAGAAGACCTACGACTACCGTCGTCGCCATGACGTAGATGAGATGATAGGATTCCCAGATGTCTCCACCGTTCCAAGAGATTTGGAGGATTTTCACCGCATGGGTCGTCGGTAAGACGTTCGCGACGCTCTGCATAAAATCAGGCATCAGTTCAGTCGGGAACGTGACACCGCCTAAAAAGATAATGACGAAGTAAACTCCCATCGACAGGGTTTGTGAGGTCTTCGGATCTGTCGTCAAATTCCCAATGAACACGCCAATGAAATAGCACATCATGAACGACAGGAACAGTATAGATCCAAAGATGAAGAGGTTCTTTCCATCGAGACTCATCGAGTACTGGGTCGTCGCGACGGCGAATAAGAGGATGATTGTAAATATGGCACACAGCAACTGTACCAAGAAGTTGGCAGTGATAAATTGTGTGCTTTTGACCGAGGCCAAACGAAGTCTCCTGAAAAAATAGATGCTTCTCATGTAGGCGAAGCCGATCCCGACATTACCAATGGCGAGCACCACGACGCTCAAGAAAGCAAACATCGGAAACGTGAAATCAATCGGGGCGATTTCCATCCCATAAAGTTCAAGACTGTTGTTGCTGACTTCTGTCTGCATGATCAAGAAGAAGAGCGGTGCAGCCACTCCAAACCCTAGGATGATCCACGTCCTTAATAACTTCTTTGCCTCTAGCTGAAATAGTGCGGTGACTGTATTCATGAGTTCCTCCTCGATTTACATAGATTCGACAAAATAATCTTGCAAACTGTTATAGTCAGTCCCCATCAATGCCTGAGGTGTAGTCGATTGTTCGACTTCTCCATTTTTGATGACGACCACCTTGTTGCACATTGCTTCGACCTCGTCCATATAATGACTGACCATGATGATAGTCTTTCCTTGGTCATTGAGTTCCTTTAGATATTTTCGCATCTCGTGACGACTCGTCGCATCAAGGGATGTGGTGAGCTCATCTAGAATAAGTAGATCCGGGTCATTCAATAGGCTCAATAAGATATTTAATTTTTGTTTTTGACCACCAGATAGTGTCTTTATGTACTGTTTCCGTACCTCTGTTAAATCGAAGCGTTCAAGGTACCCCTCAACTACTGCCTGGTCGACCTTATAGATTTTTCGCCACAATGTGCACATATCCTCGACCTTGAGACGATCATCGAAATCACCTGATTGCGTTTGGACTCCGATGTGAGAATAAAGATCGCGTTCATCAAACGCGTATTTTATGGTCCCGCTATCTTGTTTCACCAGTTTACAAATGATGTTGGTAAGTGTGGTCTTGCCAGCCCCGTTCTTCCCGATAATGGCCAAAAAATCCCCCTTTTCTACTTCGAAGGAAACACCTTTCAGCACTTCTTTTTTCCCATATTTCTTTTTTACATTTTCAATCTGTAGCATCAACATTGTTGCACCTCGCTTTTTTCATGTCATCAATTCATTGTTTCGTCTCAACAATCAAACAAGTCAGTAGCACTAAAGCAAATCATTGATCTAGTAAAAAGTTAACAATGGTTAGACAAAAAATCATCGCAGGTATTTACACCCAAAAAAAATCACTAATGGATAGATATACCTTTTATGTAATTGATGTCATTGTTTCATGATAAGAAAATCATTTCAAGCGTTAGATGTATATAACATAAAATCTAAAACTTAAGTACTGTCATACATTTAAAAATCAAACATTAAACATAGGAGAAAAGGCACGTTTCATATTATTGCTGTACCAAAAGTCACTATGATATTTCGTAACATTTTATATTCTTATTGATTTACAATATATAATCATCACTTTATTAGATAGTTTCTATTCTGCCTATTCAATGATTGTGCAGGTTGTCGACTCTCAAAATTTCTGTATGAAATGTGCCAACAGACATCGAGTCATAGATTAACTCAATATGTACCAACATTTTAAAGTTTCTAGTTTTTCGTCCGACAGTTAGATGAACAACTAATTTGTAATGTCATCTTGGGGCGAATATAGCACGTCTCAGGAAGAACGTCTGAAGAAGAAGGGAATTGATTTTAGAGTCGAGGACGAAAAGATTTACATTAAAGAGAAAAATTTAGACAAAGTAGCATCATGTTGCAGTTGACTTTACAGTTTATTGATTGATGGATTATAAAATTCAGCGCAGCACTCAAACGTGAACACAAAAAACTTTGACGCTTTCCCTCCGCCAAAACGGGAAACGTCAAAAACCCTGAATGAGCACTTTTTATCAAGTGTCTATCATTCAGGGTTCAGTTCAATCTCCTGGAGCGGTCATTTTTTACTTCGCGCCTTCGACGTTCATATGCTTACTACGAAGTTGTCCGCATGCCGCATCGATGTCTGTCCCGTGCTCGAGACGAACACCCGTATTGACGCCACGCTTTTTCAAGATGTCGTAGAACGCCATGATGTCCTCAGGCGTGCTTCGCTCATATTGGATGTGCTCGTTGACCGGGTTATATGGAATTAAGTTGACATACGACTTGTCTTTGATGTCTTCAATCAAGTCGGCGAGTTCTTCCGCATGTTCCGGTAAATCGTTTACTTTCGAGAGCAGGATATACTCGAACGTGATTCGTTTGTTCGTCTTCTCGACGTAATAGCGAATCGACGGCATGAGTTTATCAAGCGGGAACGCCCGGTTGATTTTCATGATGCGAGTACGTAATTCATCATTCGGCGCATGTAGAGAGAGCGCCAAGTTGATCCGTAAGTCGAGGTCTGCGAACTTATAGATCTTATCCGCGAGACCACTCGTCGATACGTTGATCTTACGCGGAGCGATTGCGAGACCACGCTCATCTTTGACGACACGCAAGAAGTCGACCAAGTTGTCGAAGTTATCGAACGGTTCGCCGATACCCATGACGACGATATGGCTGACACGGTCCCCTTCGCCCTCTTCATCGAGGAAGTGTTGGACGGTCATGATTTGCTCGACGACCTCACCAGCCGTCAAATCACGAGTCTTTTTCAGCAAGCCGCTCGCGCAGAAGCTACAGCCGATGTTGCAACCGACCTGAGTCGTCACACAGACCGAACGTCCGTATTTGTGACGCATGAGCACCGTCTCGATGTAATGCCCGTCATGTAATTTAAGTAAGAATTTGACCGTTCCATCGCCCGCTTCTTGTTTGACGAACAGTTCTTGTGTCGAGATGACGTATTTCTCAGTTAAGTAATCGCGTACTTCGTCACGGACGTTCAGCGCGTCCATCGATTTGACCCGGTCGATGTAGAGCGAGTCCCAGACTTGACGTGCGTGGAAGGCACCATATCCTGCTTCCGTGCACTCGTTTGTGAGCTGATCGAACGTCAACCCGTATATAGATGATTTCATTCTAACCTGTCCTTTCTCTAATCCGCATACGTACCATTGTAGCGGACGTCAGAGACGGGTGCAACTTACGAATAATCTGGAGGCGTCGGTCGTGTGACGAACTGTTCAAACGCATAAGCGACACGAATCAAATCTCGTTCCGCAAAGCTCGTTCCCGTGAACGATAGACCGAACGGGGCCCCGCTCTCTTTTCGTTTATAAGGGACCGTGATTGTCGGGTGTCCCGCTTTCGCAGCCATGTCATAGTTCATGTCATGTGGCAGGACGATCGCGTCCAGTTTTTGCGCTTTTAATAGCTCATCCATTCCGTCTACTTTTGCGAAATGAACATCATCAATCCGACAGTCGAGATAACTAGCTTCGACGAGACGCCCTGAACGTGCATCTGATTGTTCAAAGATGGTCTGCCCGTGCGGAATCGATTCGGGATGGTCCGCGTTCCATTCGATCAAGTCTGAAAGCGTCTTAAATGGCACAGTTGTGTTCGCAAGATACGCCTCAATCCCAAGCTTAAATTCATCAAACAAAATATCTGCCTGTTCTAATGCACCGTGTTTCGGTAACGTGATCTCGACGAGTTCAACCTCGGCTTGACGCAACAATCGAAGTGCCTGTTCATACAAACCGACTTCTTCGTCTGAAATATTTGGCTTGATAAATCCGACACGCATCCCGACCGCTTGACGGACATCGAGACATGTCACATAAGGCGGTCCGACTGGAGTTTCCCATGTCGCAGGATCAGCCGAATCTTCACCACACATGGTCTGCAAGGCAACGACCGCATCACGAAGGGTACGCGCCATCGGTCCAGCTGTATCTTGAGAACGTGAGATCGGTATGATTCCTGAACGACTGATCAAACCGACGGTCGGCTTGATTCCGACGATACTATTATGCACACTCGGGTGTACAATCGAGCCGCTCGTCTCAGATCCAACGGCAAGGAGTGTCAAGTTCGCCGCAACCGCCGAAGCCGATCCAGAACTCGATCCCCCGACATCTAATTGGTCGCCATAAGGGTTCTTCGTTTGTCCGCCAACAGCACTCCAACCGTTCGGCATATCTTCCGTTAAAAAGTTCGCCCACTCGGACAGGTTCGCTTTTCCGAGAATGATGGCCCCGTCATCCCGTAATCGTTTCACGAGCTCGGCATCTCGACCCGCAAAATGATGTCGCATGGCGGCGGCACCCGCTGTCGTACGCATCAGACCGGCTGTCTCGATATTGTCCTTGATTAAGACGGGGATGCCGAGGAGCGGTTTGCGTACTCCTTTTTTATAGGCCCGTTCTGCCGCCTCTGCCTCGAACAGGGCGTCCGGATTCACCTGGATGACGGCATGAAGTCGCTCATTATATGCAGCAATCCTTCCAAGGTAATACGCGGTCACGTCTCGTGCCGTGAATTGTCCTTCTTTATACCCACGATGTGCATCTTCGATTGTCAGCTCTAACAATTGTGATTGATCCATTTATTCATTCCTCCTTATCTCTCCCAACTTTATTCGTGCTCTATGCCTGATTTCCTTTTCGTATCGCCAAGTCGATGTGTTCTTGTTACACTTAAGAAAAAACAGGAGGTTCCTATGACACGCTCCTACATATTCGTGCTACTCGCTGTGTTCGGTCTATTTTTCTTGCAGTTATACGGAGAAAATGTGCCGTATGGTCCGTTCATTTCGATCGGGTTGATCGGATTCATCATCGTCTTGACGATTTTTCAGTTAAAGCGAAAACCGAATCATTGACGAAAGTATTTTGAGGGTGGTATGATGCTCTCACCAACTACATATCGATATCAAGAGTGAACGAGAGATCTGGCTCCATGACTTCACAGCAACCTGCCTTAGGCAAGGTGCTACGACCAGCAAGGGAAACCTTGGACGATATGACGAGAGCGCTCATGTCATCCGACGTGAGCGCTTTTTTTGTTTAAATACGATTTGGAGGGAACGACAAGATGGAAAAAGCAACATTTGCAGGTGGCTGTTTTTGGTGCATGGTAACACCTTTTGAAGAACTACCAGGGATTGAAGGAATCGTATCCGGCTATATGGGCGGACAGATCGACAATCCGACGTATGAAGAAGTCAAAACGGGAACGACTGGTCATTTAGAAGTCGTTCAAATCACATATGACCCATCTCTGTTTTCATATGAGCGTCTCCTCGAGCTATATTGGATTCAGACCGACCCGACCGATGAAGGTGGTCAATTCCAAGACCGCGGGCCTCAGTATGCCCCAGCCATCTTCTATCACACGGAGGAACAACGAATCGCGGCTGAAGCGAGTCGAGACGTATTAGCAGCAAGTGGTCGCTTCACGGCACCGATTGTCACAAAAATCACTCCGGCGACGACATTCTTCGAAGCGGAAGAGTATCACCAGGATTACCATAAAAAGAATCCGAAACATTATAAAGAAGACCGAGCCATCTCAGGACGAGACACGTTCATCGAAGAGAACTGGACCGAAACCGTATAACGATCATCAGACGCGGATTTTAGCATCCGCGTCTTTTTATAAGCCCAATAATCGGGAAAAGGCTATTAATGGTTCATACATCCGAAAAGGAGGACTCATACATGAAAACAAGTACGAAACTCATCATCAGTGTGATCGGCGTAGCCGTAATCGCCGTCGCCTGGTGGCTCATCTCACCGCTTTTCTTGACAGAGACAGTCGATGAAGGACTACCACCGACAGCTGTTGAGACGCCTGCTTCAGAAGAAGAAACAGAGGAAGAGACAACTGAGACACCGGAACCACAACCGAGTCAAACCGAAGTAGCGGGTGTGTTCATGGACGGGGAGAAAAATTATGAGACGACGGGCACGATTCGCTCCGTCGAGGCAGAAGACGGGACGTATCTCCGATTTGAAGAGTTTGAAACGACGAACGGACCTGATTTATTTGTCTATTTGACGAAGCCAGGACAAGAGACAACCGAAGGCGTCAGTTTAGGATCGTTAAAAGGAAACATCGGGAATCAAAATTATTTAGTCCCTGCGGATGTGAATCTAGAAGAGTACAACACAGTCGTCATCTGGTGCCGTGCTTTTAGTGCGACGTTTGGGACGGGAGAATTAAGCGCATCGAATGAATAACTGATATCAAACAGCCTGGACGTTTGACGTCCTCGCTGTTTTTTTGTATTAGAAAAATTATTTCTATCAGTTCTATCTATTTATTCATGCAATTCACGTGTTACAATATGGTAAAGTATGGAACTTTTTTATAAGGAGGGTTTTTATTTGACTTCACATCAATCGACGTCTTACAGCTCATATTTTTGGAAACGGTTTTGGATTTTTTTTCTGCCGATCGTGACGATTGGGATTTTATCTGAACCAATGATTGTAGAGAACACGTTTACGAGTCTTGAAGATATCGGCGAGTTTGTTTTCTACTCGCTATTCTATATTTTTGTAATCGGAGGCTTTACTGCGTTTGTCATTTCTTTCGTATGGAGAAGAAAATGACTATCATAAATCTAGCAAATCTAAATCTTCACTGCATTTATAAAATAAGTTTTGACCAATCATGGTTTTGATCTTTTCAGACAACTGATAGTACGAGGGATCATCAATCAAATTCATCAACTGGAATACATACCCTTTATTAAATGCAACTCTATCATAACAATTATAGTCTTTGACCTCATTTGGAATAGAAACTGAATTCACGCTCAACAATTCATCACTCCAATAATTAAGCCATTCCACTTCCTTAACTTTAGAAAAACCTGTTTCGTACATGAGATTCTCTCGTTCTTCAATCCTTCTAGATATTGATGCTTGGAATGGACCCCACTCTCGACAAATGCGATCAAATAACAGAATCCATTTGTCCTTTTCATTCAGAAAATTTGTCTTGCTGATCACAAAAACGAAACCAACATTTCCTGGTAAACCTTCTTTCAAGTTATGAATGTTGAGATACCCTTTACTATTTTTCAATCGACAAACAAAGCTGTAAAAATCATCGTCGCCTTCTGTCCACATCTTTAAAAAGGTGTCATTCGAAAACTCAGTTCTAAGTGGTTCGTAAAATCCCATCTTTCCGATTTCAACCTGAAAATCGACAAAAATATCTAACATCTGGCGTGCCCATTTTTCATTCTCCATGTCCTGAAAAAAGTTAAAACTTAGCCTTACTTCTCTCATGTCGCTTTTAACTCCCTCAATATTTACCTTTCAAATTGATCGACGATTAATTAATTTAATCAACAACAAACTAACTGATATACGATTTTGATTTTATACAACAAACAGCAGTATACACCCTCAATTTGAAATGTATACTGCTGGGCCTACAGTTAATCATTCATTTTTTTCTTACCATTCGCATATCGAGTGAAATTATCGAGAATTGCCTGCCAGCCTTGTCGTTGCAATTCAATCGGATTCATCGATTCTGCATCAAATACCTCGACCACTTTCGTCCAATCCCCTTCTGAAGTAAATGAAACTCTGACTCTCCGTTCATCGTCAAGACGATACTGAATGAGCTCATTCACTTTAACTTCTTCATACACCCCTTCAAAATCAAAGCCCATGCTCTGATCTTTTGCTTCCATCCGACTTCGAAATTTCCCGCCAATCCGTAAGTCGTTTTCCGCTTCGGTCGTATGCCAATCGTCAGACGCATGATTCCACTGTTTGATATGATCTGGGTCTGTCCACAGTTTCCAGACAGTGTCGATTGGTGCATCGACGAGCGTTGATATCGTCACTACGTTTGATTCCATGATTCGTTTCCCCTTTACTCTGCAATTTTCCGAGCAATCATGAATGTGGTACGTACCCTGTACCATGTAGATTACATGAGTAGGCATTACTTCCCTATCGGTCACATCATCTCCTGCCCTCCCTCAATATCGCTAATCAAAAAAACCTGAATGGCACGCTAGCATGAGTGCGCATTCAGGGTTCTTATCATTTCATCATTGAAATTTAGCTTTTGGCAATCCCAAGCATAAATCCGGCAACGACAATCAAGCCGATTCCCATAAAGACATAGACGCGTTCCTTTGTCGTCTTCTCCTCTTTTAAGAGATAGATCCCACCGAGTGTCGCCACAACGACGTTCAATTGAGATAAAGCGAAGGAAGTGGCAATTCCGACTTCTCCGCTCGAGACGAAGAGACCGAAGTTCCCGATTCCCCAGGCAATCCCGGCTAAAATATTCTTGAACGTACGTGGATCGATTTTCTTGACGTCCTTCTCACGAATACTGAAAAGAAGAGCCGAGATGAACATTCCGACCGATTGTGGAAGAATCGCCGTGATACCGTCTACTTCAAAGTAGTTCGTCAAGACCGCATACGTGACGTAACCGATACTTGAGACGAATAAGACGAGTAACCCCTTCTTCAACGCACCGGCGCTATCTTTGTCTTTCTTCTGTTGATAGGAAGTCATCGTCGCCCCGATGATAATCAAGACGAGCGCTGAGAAACCTAACCATAGCTCCGTCGTCGTCTGCCAGTCCCCGAGCACGATGACCCCAAAGAGTGACGTTCCGACGAGCTGCATCCCCGTACTGATTGGCATCGCCTTCGAGACACTTAAGATTTGGAACGACTGGAACTGTAAGTATTGGCCGAGCGCCCAGAACGCCCCTGAGATAAACCCTGTCACGATGGCGAGTGTCGTGAACTCCGGTCGAAATACGAGGGCAATCACGGCCGCCATAATCATCGCCCCAATGGTCGTTCCGATTAACTGCTGAATCGGTTTTCCTCCCACTTTCGACACGATGAGTGGAATACTTCCCCACATGAGTGCCGGTAAAAGTGCCAAAAGAATCATTTCCATAGAGCACACCTGCTTTCTTAATATAACGTCTAACATGAAATTCCCACGTCTCCAATTTTATAAACCTAAATTGAAAAAGAGAATTGCCATGTCGAATACTACGATGATATAATGATTTCGAACGGGGCATTAGCTCAGCTGGGAGAGCGCTACGCTGGCAGCGTAGAGGTCAGGGGTTCGAGCCCCCTATGCTCCATTAATCTGTCACATCTCTTAAGAGATGTGACTTTTTTATTTGTATGATGCGATTCAACCTTTATACGAACGGGTAATAAAAAATAGACTTTTTCATATAAGGGGGAATTTTAATGGAACGCACATCTGTTGAAGAAACATTGACGAGCGTGATTGAATGTATGCGCGCTTGTAACCATTGCTTCTCAAAAAGTTTACAAGAAGAGGATTTACACATGTTCACCGAATGCATTCGACTGACACGAGAATGCTCAGACATTTGTACGTTGGCTTTAAATGCCTTAGAAACAGATTCAGCCTTCTCAAAACCAATTGTCGCCTTGTGTGCTCAGGTATGTGATACATGTGCCGTCGAATGTGGCCGTCACTTGCATGACCACTGTCAGGCTTGTGCAAAAGCGTGCGAGCGCTGTGCCGAAGCTTGCCGTACACTCGTCGCCGCTTAAGCACGACATTCGTCTAACTTTCTGTTAGACTTTTTTTATTGCAAAAGAAAGAAGGTAAATTATGAATCATACCATTCTCGCTCTCGATGTGGAGACCGCTAATCGAGATAGCCGTAGCATCTGCTCTGTCGGGTGGAGCATCCTGCAAAATGGAGAAGTGATTGAAACTGATCAACGACACGTCAATCCAGAGGAAGACTTTGATATGGGGAACATACGGGTTCATGGCATTCGTCCGAGTGACGTATGGGATGCCCCTGCGTTACCGGAAGTACTTGCCTCTCTTTACCCGATTTTACGAGAAGTCGACCTCGTCATCGCACATAACGCCTCATTTGATATGGGTGCCTTAAGAAAGGCAATTTTGAAATATGATCTATTCGATTTCCCTACAATTGAGTACGGGTGCACTGTCAAATTGTCACGTAAACTGTACCCTGGACTCCCGAACCACAAGTTGAACACGATGGCAGAATATCTGAACGTGCCTTTTATTCATCATGATGCAGCAGAAGACGCTCGCGTATGCGCTCTACTCATGCGTGATATGATGCAGAAAACCGGCATTACAAGCCCGAGAGAGCTACATCGCTATACGTCCGTCAAAACAGGAACACTCGCATATTAAACCGGTCATGAGCCCATGACCGGTTATTTTTTGAAAATCCATCGTTTTTGGACAAAGTAACTGACAAAAAAGAGAAAGCTGTCGACGATAATTTTTAGGATGACTTCTCCTTGCCTAAATAGAAGAAAAAGAAGATAGACCAACAATGCCGAGGTTGCCATCTGGACAACGACGAGCGAAAAATATTTGGAAAGTGATCGTCGCGCTTTTGAATGAAAGACGACTTTCCGATTGACGAAATAATTGAATAGAGAGGAGATAATTCGAGCGATGACCGTCGCGATGACGACATGAGCCGTATCGAAGTACGGTGATAATAAAAAGATAAAACCTGCATACATCCCAACGTCAACAAGAAATGAAGCGACGGACGATGCCGAATACATCAAAAACATACGATAGATTAAAATCGAATCTAAAATCGGTCTAAAATGGGATGAAACGTTTTCGTTTTCATATACCGTCTGGATGGTCGTCTGTTGAATCGGAACCTGTAACCGCTTTGTGAACGTCAGCATATTCATCTCGAACTCATATCGATTCCCCGGAATGTCAATCAGTTGTCGTGCGTATCGCATCGGGATGGCACGAAGTCCTGTCTGAGTATCTTTTAACTTCAATCCACTCCCGATCAACATGACGAGTCGTGTCGCCTGATTGCCGAATCGACTTCGGAGCGGAATCTTATCCCCACTGAAGTCACGGCAACCCATGATCAGATGATGCGGCTTACTCACCCCCTCCTCATACACATTGACGACGTCCTCAGGTAAATGTTGTCCATCGGCGTCAACCGTGATGACACCTAACTTGTCGGGATAGGTCTCTGCAATATGCTGTAGTCCAGTCTTCAGAGCTGCCCCTTTTCCTTGATTCTGTTCGTGCGTTAGCACTTGGTCAACAAATGATGCCACCTTTTCAAATATGCCTACCGTCGACTCATCACTACCGTCATTGACCACAACGATGGTCGAAAACCCGCTCGCCCTCAGCCTTTCCACGAGTGTGACGAGTGCATCGTCAGGGTTGTAGGCCGGAATCAAAATCGTATACGCTTGGCGTGTTTCTACTTCTTGCACTTGCATCGCCACCCCTCCTTCAATTCCCTTATACCCGAAGCAACGGATTCGCATTCCCATAAAAAAAGCACCAGTCCTGAGACTGATGCATGAACTCACCCGATAAAGATCAAGTATGACGAAACAAAGTACACGACAACGACGAGCAGCGAAGGAATGACGTAACGTACCTTCGATGTGACATTTTGACGCAGGACGCTATACATCACGAGAATCGATAGAATCGTAATCCCGACCGCCGAAACAAGGTGTGACGTCGATACGTCTGCCAAAATCGAACCGTTTCGATAGAAGACGTCCGACATGGCGATAATGAGCATGTTGAAGATGTTACTTCCGAGAATCGAACCGAATGCCAAGTTGACGTTTCGAAGTTTGAGCGCCATAAACACGGCGACCGCTTCAGGTAATGAAGTTGATGCGGCAATCAAGAAGCTACCAACGAAACTTGAACCGAGTCCTGTGACGACGGCGATTTGGTCTCCTGTGATGGAGAGTGCCGTCCCGGCTGCCATGATGACGACAGCGGCAATCAGAAAACCGAATCCAGCTCGTTTCAATGTGATATCTTCATACTTACTAACAACGACCTCTTCTTCCACTTCATGCTCAGCGACCGGCTCCTTCGGTTGCTTCCCGATATAGTAAATCCCGATCCCGTAAAGAAGGGCAATTAAAAGTGCGTCGACACCAATTCCGATAAAGGTCATATCGACTCGGACAATCAAGGCGACCAATGTCGTCACGGTCAGCAACAGACCAAGTCCTGCCGTGTATAGATGATCACGGCTCGCATAGTTGAAGAGTTGCTTTTGACGGAAATACAGGTCGAACATCGCTAAAATAAAAATATTGAACAAGTTAGACCCGAGCATGTTTCCGATGGCGATGTCCGGGTTGTCAATCATGACCGCTGATATACTCGTCGTCACTTCAGGTAGTGACGTCGCTCCCGCCAGCAAAACGGTACCGACGAGCATCCCGCCCATTTTTGACTTTTCCGTCATGACATCGGCGTATGTGGACAACTTGATTGCGGCATAGACTGTGATGGCCGCAGCTAATAAGAAATAAACAAATACCATTTTTTCTCCTCCTTGGGTAAACAAAAAAGACCCTTTTATGGACGCCAAAAACGCCCATAAAAAGGTCTTGCGGACTTGTAAAAGCTCGATGGACCGAGTGCATGCGCACTGTAATGACGACCCATCGACCACGATCGTGGTCGCTACTCCCCTTTTTATCTTCCATTTGACTATAGCATGAACCTGTCTAGTTGACAATCGAGCGACGCATGATCGTGACAAAATCCGATGCGTCCATAGCCGTCCGATAACCAAGTTCTTGCATCGCGGCTAACTGAGGCGGTGGCATCGGATAAGTCCAACCCGCTCGCTCTAGTTGCTGTCGAAACGCCTCAATCTCTTCATCATTCACAGCCGTACGAGCAACAATTTCCTTCAATTCATATGCGGTTTGACAGAGTGGTGCCGTCTCTTGGACCCATTCATCATCGATAAAATGGGTGAGAATCGATTCAAAGAGTCTTGTCACTTTTTGATCTTTTGTATTTTTTTGTCCGTAAAATAAAGAATGAAGCTCCTGTTCATACAAACCGATGAGATCTGTTGAGCTACGAAACGGTTCGAACGCATGTAACAACTGATGATAGTACCAAGACTGATCTCGCATCGGACGTTTGAAACGTTGCCACACCGTCATCCCTTCCATCTCTAAATCATAGCGGATGGAACGAAGATTATGTAGCTTATCTGCCACGAGGAGTGCGACCTCATCGAATTGAAGAGATGAGATGTGCTCAAGAGTCATCTGTTTTCGTTGTTCCCATGTCTGATTACGGTTCTTCTCAGAAACGGCAAGTACAAGGCGTAATACGTCCGGACCAAATTTAGTCAAGATTTCTTGAGAATCCGTTTTCGTATCCTCAATTAAATCGTGTAAGAGTCCAGCTGCAACGACCGTTGGTGGTTGGTGGTCCGTTTCGAGCAACAATGCAACCGAAAACGGGTGTGATAAATATGGAATCGATGACCCTTTCCGGTGCTGCCCTCCATGACGAATCGATGAAAAGCGAAGCGCTTCTTCTACAAGCGGGTTCATGGCAATTCCCCCTTCTTCCGGATGAAAACTCTTCTAATACATACCCGGAATTAGGCACAAATAACCTAATACCTTTCTTAAATTAGGTATATAGTCTTATCATTCTTCATAAATCATTTTCTTCGTCATCCCACCATCGACGACGAGATTGTGACCGTTAACAAAGTCATTGTTTCGGTCAATCAGATACCGTACCGCTCGGAAGATGTCATCCGGTTCGCCGACACGGCCAGACGGATGCTGACGATGGTCGACTTCTCGTAACGCTTCGTCTGATGTATGAATCCAACCCGGGCTAATCGCATTCACGGTTACTGGTCGATCACTCAATGAGATGGCAAGCGAATGGGTCAAACCGACAATCCCGCCTTTAGAGGCCCCATACGCATCCCAGTGTGGTTCATTTTGCAGAGCACGTGTCGAGGCCATATTGACAATGCGACCATATGACTCATCTTTGTTTAATTCCAAAAAGTATTTTGCACAAGTAAACGTTCCTACTAAATTAACGTCGATGACTCGTTTGAACGTATCGATTTCAAGTTCGTCAATCGGTTTGACGAGTGAGGCGACCCCCCCGTTGTTAATCAACACATGAGCATGTCCAAAACGTGACTTTACGTCTTCGAATACCCGCTTTAGCGCTTCGGTTTCCCCAAGATCAACTTGATAAAAGGACACCCCTTTTATATTCGGGTCTTCACCGATGTCCAATCCCACAACTTCATATTGATTTGCGAACGCATTAGCGAGCGCATAGCCAATCCCTTGCGTGACACCTGTAATAATCATAATGTCTTTCATCTGTTCATCCCTCCTAGAAGAGTGTATACCCGA
Organism: Exiguobacterium sp. USCH10; assembly: GCF_037619445.1. Classification (GTDB taxonomy): domain Bacteria; phylum Bacillota; class Bacilli; order Exiguobacteriales; family Exiguobacteriaceae; genus Exiguobacterium; species Exiguobacterium aestuarii_A. The sequence goes on from NZ_JAQPZO010000002.1 coordinate 82,869, forward strand.
ATGTGGGTTACTCAGTCCACAGTTTACGATTTGAGGTCGTGATCACACTTGCCCCAGCGGCAAGGGCTGCATTCACTTCTTCCATCGTCTCAATCAACCCTCCTGCAAAAACAGGTATACCGGTCATTTCCTGTACTCGGCGGATATACTTCGGAACAATTCCTGGAAGGACCTCGATGTAGTCTGGTTTTGACCGTTCAATATGTCGGATGCTCTTATCCAATGATGTCGAGTCAATTAAAAACAACCGTTGTACTGTCAACACATGATTTTGTTTTGCCCGTACAATCACGTTCCCTTTTGTCGATATGATTCCCAACGGTCGATACGTTTGACAGACATACTCAGTCGCAAATTCATCCGCTTTCATTCCTTGGATTAAATCCATATGAATAAAGACTTTTTTCTGATGCTTTTCTAATAATTTAAAAATAGGTTCTAATCGACTCATATGAATTTCAAGTAAAACTCCTATTTCAAGTTCACTCGATAAAAATCGTTCTAAATCGCGCATATCACGTATCGCCGGCAAGATTGATTGACCTTGTATCATCCGATATTCCTCCTGTCTTCTTCCCATTATGCCGACAGCTATTTTCATAAATCAAGGTTTACTCATTCAATATAGCGGGAAAGTAATGTTAACTTGTTGTAGAGGGGGATTTTAGTATGGTCAATGAAGTTACTGTAAAAGTTGAGACACCGACACCGGAGCAACATCAGTCGTTGCGTGTGAAGGCGGGGATGCCTCGACGCTCAGATGAAAGTACGGTCAAAGGACTCAAGAACACGCTATTTGGGGTCTGTTTATATTTAGATGATGAGATTGTCGGGATGGGGCGTGTCGTTGGGGACGGCGGAATGGTCTTTCATCTAGTCGACATCGTCGTCGATCCAGAATGCCAAGGACTGGGTCTTGGTAAATTAATCATGGAGAATTTAATGGAGTGGATTCTAAAAGAGGCAGATGAGACGGCCATTGTCAGTCTAATTGCCGATATTCCTGCGGATGGCTTGTATCGTCAGTTCGGCTTTGATTATTCACGTCCAGAATCAGTCGGTATGGAGTATCAGTGGAATCAAATGGAAAGGTAACACTTCTAGGTAAAGGAGATGACTTATGGATGGATTGAACATCATCGTGTTGCTCGGACTGGCGCTCACGCTTATCTCCGTCTTCAGCCTCCTGATTGAACGTCTATACTTTCCAAGCATTTTAGCGTTTATCGCCATCGGTGTTGGGGTCGGTTTTTTCTGGGACGGAAACGAAGTATTCAAAATTGCCGGTGAAATCGGAATCATCCTTTTATTTTTCCTGCTCGGGTTAAAGTTTCCGTTACGCGAATTGTGGAAGCGAATGCGAAAAGTTTGGAAAGCAGGCGTATTAGACATCGTCCTATCGTTCGGCGTCTCATTCGGAGTCGCCTTGTTGTTTGGATTGGACTTTCCGCGCGCCTTCTTAATTGGTGCCGTTCTATACGCGACGAGCTCTTCGATCTCAGCGAAACTACTTGAGCGCCACTCCGAAAAACATGAAGATATTAAAGAATTCGTCCTAGCTCTACTTATTTTTGAAGATATATTCGCACCACTTTTATTGACGATTGCGCCATTCATCATTCAAGAGGAACCGGTCGCCATGACAGATATCGGGAAAGTATTCTCAGGATTTCTGATTTTCGGGGTATTATTGTTTATCGGATCGAGCTTTGTGTCGAAACAACAGAAGTTCTCGAAACACCTTTTACGTCAGGATGATGCGAGTATCGGGCTTATCGGACTCATTCTCTTCTTCGCCGGAATCGGTATGGTATTTGGTCTATCTGAGATTTTAGGAGCGTTTATTGCCGGAATCATGCTTGCGGATTTCCATGACGTTCGTCCGCTCAAACGTTTGACGGTCCCCGTTCGTGACTTGTTTCTCCCAATCTTTTTTATTTCATTCGGAATTTCAATCAACTTGGAGAAAGGTGTCATCGTTAACACCTTATTCTTTGTCTTGATTGTTTGGGGCGTCTTGTCGAAGTGGATTGTCGGTCGCGTCGGAGGAAGAATTTACGGGTTATCTCGTGTCCAGGCGAATGAGGCGGGGTTTTCTCTCGCTCCGCGTGGTGAGTTCTCCATCTTGTTTACCGCCCTTTCAAACGGGGCCATCAACTTGTTTGTCGGTCTTTATATTTTCGTGTCAGCCATTGTAGGAATCATTTTATTTCGATTCTCGGAATACTTGGCCGAAAAGACGGAAAAGACGCTTACAAAAGTATTACCAGAAAAGAAAAATGAAGAGTGAACAGGCGAACCGAATTTTCGGTCCGCCTGTTTTATCCTCTCATTCATTCTTACACTGTCTTTTTAGCATGTCGTTTTTTTCGCCAGATGAGGTATCCGATCACACTAACGAGCAACAGACCGTAAATCGTATAAGAATAGGCATCTAGGTAGGCAAGTATATCTTGCCAGTTCTCACCGACTTTCATTCCGATCAAGACCAAGAATGTGTTCCAAATCGCTGTTCCGGCAGTACTGAGAAGCAAAAACTTTAAGAATGGCATATTCGACATACCTGCCGGGATTGAGATGAGGCTTCGAACGACCGGCATCAATCGCCCAAAGAAGACCATCCACCCTCCGTATCGATCGAACCAAGCATCTGCTTTTTTGACATCGTTAATATCAAGCCGAATCCACTTCCCATATTTCTTCGTCCACTTTTCAATCTGTTCGACATCGAATAAGAGACCGAGTCCATATAGTAAAACTGCCCCTAAAATAGCTCCGACCGTCGAAGCTACAATGACGAGTGTAATCGACAAGTTTGTCTTCACAGCGAAGAACCCACCAAATAACAAGACTACTTCAGAAGGAATCGGCGGAAAGACGTTCTCAATGAAGATCATGAACGCGATTCCTATGTATCCGTATTGTTCGATTATCGAAATCATCCAGTCACTCATATCGCTGCCTCCATTCCCACACATTATACCCATCCTGTTTAAGGGATAACCACTGAGACATGCTACACTTATGAAAAAAGGAGTTGATTGATTTGGAAGAATTATTTCGTTGTCCGTGGTGCGACACTGATCCACTCTACGTCCGCTATCATGACGAGGAATGGGGCAAACCTGTCCATGATGACCAAAAACATTTTGAGTGTCTGACCCTCGAGAGTGCACAGGCTGGACTCAGTTGGATCACGATTTTAAGAAAGCGTGAAAATTATCGCTCCGCGTATTCAAATTTCGATGTGAACGAAGTAGCTCGTTTTTCGGAAGAAGATATCGAAAGATTGATGACAGACAGTGGCATCGTCCGAAACCGCCGAAAAATCGAAGCATCCGTCAATAATGCGAAACAGTTCATCAAACTACAAGAAGAATACGGTTCATTTGATTCATACATTTGGTCATTCGTTGATCATGAACCTATCGTGAATGAATGGAATCGACTGGAGGATGTTCCTGCAACGACGGAACTGTCTGAGCGATTGAGTAAAGACCTGAAACGACGCGGGTTCAAATTTTTAGGGCCGACCACGGTGTATGCCCACCTACAAGCGACCGGCCTCGTCAATGACCATCTCGTCTCTTGTGCATTTCGATAAGTTAAGACCAGCTATCAAAAAAATCTTTACATCTCCCCTATTGTTGTGACAATATTTTGACAAAGTGATACTCTATCACTGAAAACGTTTTCATATTTTTTATCTTTCGGGGGGATGTAGATGAACGGAATTTTAGTGTCCATTGTCGTATACATGGCACTGATGGTCTTACTTGGGATCATCGCGTATCGAAGAACAAGCAGTATTGGCGATTATATGTTAGGTGGGCGGGCACTAGGTCCCGGTGTCGCGGCTCTATCTGCCGGTGCGTCTGACATGAGTGGATGGCTCTTAATGGGATTACCTGGTGCGATGTACGCAACCGGGATCTCAAGTGGATGGATTGTCATCGGGTTGACAATCGGCGCCTATTTAAACTGGTTGTTGGTCGCTCCAAGATTGCGCATTTATTCCTACATATCGGATGATGCGATCACGATTCCAGATTTTTTTGAGAAGCGTTTCAAAGACTCAAAAGGGTTGTTACGTTCCTTTTCTGCGGCCGTTACCCTCATCTTTTTTACGTTGTATGCGACGAGCGGGTTCGTTGCAGGTGGTCGACTATTCAATGCCGTCTTCGACATTGAATTCGTAACGGGTGTCATTATTCTCGCTTCGATTATCATTTTGTATACGTTCATCGGCGGATTTTTAGCCGTTAGCTGGACAGACTTTGTTCAAGGACTCATCATGCTATTCGCACTCATTTTTGTACCGGCAATCGCTATCATGGCGACAGATGGTGTGTCGAACGCATTAGATACGGTCCGGGATATCGATGAAGCGTTACTCAATCCATGGACGGGACAATCGCTCATTGGAATCATCTCTTTATTTGCGTGGGGTCTCGGTTATTTTGGTCAACCACACATCATCGTTCGTTTTATGGCAATCGGGAAATTGGAAGACATAAATACGGCACGTCGTATTGGCATCTCATGGATGGTCTTCACCGTCGTCGGGGCGATGGCGACCGGATTGTTTGGGCTTGCCTACTACACGCAACAAGGGCTGACAATCGATAATCCTGAAAATATTTTTATTAACCTATCGGATTTATTGTTCCCTGACCTGGTGACCGGGGTATTGTTGGCAGCTTTACTCGCTGCGATTATGTCGACGATCTCATCACAGTTACTCGTCTCATCTAGTGCAGCAACGACGGACTTCTATCAAAAATTCTTCCGTAAAGACGCTGGAGACCGTGAGCTCGTCATGGTCGGTCGAATCACTGTTATTCTCGTATCGGTCGTGTCAATTGTCCTTGCGCTCGATGCAGATGATACAATTTTGAACCTTGTCGGTTATGCTTGGGCAGGATTCGGTTCATCGTTTGGACCGCTCATTCTATTTAGTCTTTTCTGGAAACGGACGACTCGTCAAGGCGCCCTTGCCGGGATGTTGACTGGTGCATTTGTCGTCATCCTTTGGAAGAACTATGCTGCTTCATTGTTTGGAACGTTCGGAACGCTCTATGAGATGATTCCAGCATTCTTCCTGTCTGCACTCGCCATTTATGTCGTTAGTTTGATGACGCCTCCACCAAGTGAGGTCATTCAACGTGAATTCGACCAAATGCGTGACATGGTGAAAGAACATATTAAATAATCTTCTCGGCAGGTCTTCTTGACCTGCCATTTTTATGTACAAGGAGTTTTATAGATTTTTAACGAATACTATATATATTGAGATTAATTCCATTTTGAAAAGGAGATTTTTGATGAAACCCTTTAAAACCATCTCTCATCTCACATTCGCTTCAGGCCTAATTCTATTATTCGGTTGTGGTCAATCTTCATCGACAAATCAAGAACGCCCAGTTGAAACCGAAGAGCCAATCGTCGAGACACCTATAGAAGAGCCTCCTTCCGAACCTGAGCCAACCGTCACGACGGCATCCATCTATGCTATTGGTGATGTATTGCTACACGATTCGGTATACAACGCAGCCCGTGTCAATGACGGATATGATTTTGACACTTCTTTTGAACAAGTCGCGCCGATTTTAGAACGAGCGGATATCGCAATCGCTAACCAAGAGAGTATGATTGGCGGGAGCGAAATTGGGTTGTCGAGCTATCCGGCTTTTAACAGCCCATTTGAGATTGGCGATGCTTTGCAACGTGCCGGGATTGATTTAGTCACGACGGCGAACAATCATACGCTAGATCGCGGGGTTCGTGCGATTGAGAATTCGATTGGTCACTGGAATGAAATCGGAATGCCTTACACCGGTTCCTTCTTATCTGCTGAAGATAAGGCAAACATCCGTACATTGACCGCGAACGAGATTTCCTTTTCCTTTTTAGCCTATACGTACGGAACGAACGGCGTAATTCCAAAACAGCCATACCACGTCAACTATATCGACCTCGAGCAAATGCGCCCTGAAATCGAGAAAGCAGAACAAACTACCGATTTGACCGTCGTATCCTTACATTTTGGAACAGAATACGAAACGTTACCGAACGAAAGTCAGACTGAGCTTGCTCAAACTCTTTCAGACCTCGGTGTCGATATCATCATCGGTCACCACCCACACGTCCTACAACCACCGAAGATGCTTGAGGGAGCTGATGGCAATCAAACATTTGTCGTGTATTCACTCGGTAACTTCCTATCTGGACAACAAGGCGATGATCGAAATACGGGTGGGATCATCGGAATTGACGTTGTCAAAACGACCGAAGACGATGTTTCAACGTTCGAATTGAAAAATCCGATGTTTTATCCAACATTTACACAGAAATCATCAGAAGGACATTATGAAATCGTCCCGTTACAATCAGCAAAACCCGAACTCTTCTCTCCTGTCAGCGAACATATGTCGCAATGGTTACCAGAGCTTACAATCGAACAATGATGACCACGAATATCTTTCGTGGTCATTTTTATTTTCAAAAAAAGGTTGCCACATCGGGTATTATCCCTTACACTAATTCGTATATTTATAAACATAGATTAATAATTATTCATAAGGGGTGCTTACATTTTGAAACAGAAACTCGTATTGGCTTACTCAGGCGGACTTGATACTTCGGTTGCAATTAAATGGTTGGATGAACAAGGATATGATGTCATCGCGGTATGTTTAAACGTCGGGGAAGGAAAGGACTTAGAAAAAATTCAACAAAAAGCAATGAAAGTCGGGGCAAAAAAATCAATCGTTATCGACGCGGTCGATGAATTCGTGACCGACTTCGCACGCTACTCGATGCAGGCGCATACGCTGTATGAAGGTGTATATCCACTCGTATCTGCTCTATCACGCCCACTCATCTCGAAAAAGTTGGTCGAAGTGGCACAAGCAGAAGGTGCAGTCGCTGTGGCCCACGGCTGTACAGGAAAAGGAAACGACCAAGTCCGTTTCGAAGTGTCCATCCATGCACTCGATCCGTCACTTGAAATCGTTGCACCTGTACGGGAATGGAAATGGTCACGTGAAGAGGAGATTGCATACGCGGCAAAACACAATATCCCTATTCCAATCGTTCAAGAAGAACCTTTCTCTATTGATCAAAATATTTGGGGACGGGCGATTGAATGTGGCATTTTAGAAGACCCTTGGGCGGCACCGCCGGAAAGTGCTTATGAGTTAACAGCAGCACTTGAAGATACACCTCATGAACCGACATATCTTGAAATCGAATTTAAAAATGGGGTACCGGTAGCCATCAATGGGAAGAACCAATCGTTCACAGATATTTTAAAAGAGTTGAATATCGTCGCTGGGGCGCATGGTGTCGGTAAAATCGACCACATTGAGAACCGTGTCGTCGGCATCAAATCACGTGAAGTATATGAGGCTCCTGGCGCGATGACGCTGATCACTGCCCATAAGGCCCTTGAGGCATTGACACTCGTACGTGAAGTGGCTCATTTCAAACCAATCGTCGAACAAAAATTGACTGAGACGATTTATAACGGACTGTGGTATTCACCTCTCACAAAAGCACTACTCGCATTCATCGATGAGACACAACAGACTGTCACAGGTACGGTTCGGATGAAACTCTTCAAAGGTCAAGCAATCGTAGACGGTCGTAAGTCACCGATTTCACTATATGATGAGGAGCTTGCGACATATACTTCGGCGGACACGTTTGATCAACAAGCCGCTGTCGGATTTATCAAGCTTTGGGGCTTACCAACGAAAGTACAGTCAGAGGTATTGATGGAAAAAGGAGCGTTCATTCATGAGTAAATTGTGGGGAGGACGTTTTGAAAAGACGGCCAGCGATTGGGTCGATGCTTTCGGTGCCTCGATTGAATTCGACGCTCAACTCGTCCTTGAAGATTTAGAAGGTAGCATGGCGCATGTAACGATGCTCGGAGACCAAAACATCCTATCAAAAGAGGAAGTCACTCAAATCCTTGAAGGATTACAAAAACTTAAGCAGAAAGCAATCGCTGGCGAGTTGATGTTCGAAGTGTATCATGAAGACATCCATATGAATTTAGAGGCTTTGCTTCATGAAGAAATTGGACCGGTTGCTGGGAAAATGCATACGGCACGTAGCCGTAACGATCAAGTCGCGACAGACATGCATCTTTACTTGAAAGAACGTGTGAAAGAAGTGATTCAATTGATTGAATCACTTCAACGTGAGTTGCATGCACACGCTTCAGAAAACGTAGAGACGATTACGCCTGGCTATACGCACCTCCAACGTGCACAGCCAATCTCTTTGGCACATCACTTACTCGCCTATTTTTGGATGCTCGAACGCGATAAAGAACGCTTCTCAGACAGTTTGAAGCGAATTGACTGGTCTCCACTTGGAGCCGGTGCGCTCGCTGGGACGACGTTCCCGATTGACCGAGCCCGTTCGGCTGAACTTCTCGGTTTTGATCGAGTCTATCCGAACAGCTTAGATGCAGTGAGTGACCGTGATTTTATTCTCGAATTTTTGTCGAACGCGTCGATCCTCATGATGCACCTCTCGCGCTTTTGTGAGGAGTTGATTCTTTGGGCAAGTGAAGAATACCGCTTCATTACTGTGTCCGATACATTCTCTACCGGATCGAGTATGATGCCACAGAAGAAAAATCCAGACATGGCTGAACTCGTACGTGGAAAATCGGGACGCGTCATCGGAAACTTGATGGGATTGTTGACACTCATGAAAGGACTTCCGCTCGCTTATAATAAAGATTTGCAAGAAGATAAAGAAGGAATGTTTGACACGGTTAAAACTGTTCAAGGCTCACTCAGCATCATGGCCGGGATGATGAACGAATTGACGTTCCATCCAGACACGATGAAGCAAGCAACAGAACGCGACTTTTCAAACGCCACTGAACTTGCTGATTATTTGACGGCAAAAGGCATGCCGTTCCGTGAAGCGCATGAAGTAACTGGGAAACTCGTCAAATACTGCGTCGATGAACGCTTATATTTACGTGAACTCCCCATGTCTGTGTTCCAAACACATTCTGACTTGATTGAAGAGGACGTGTATCACGCTTTGACCCCTGAACAGGCGGTTGCGCGTCGCAATAGTTATGGCGGTACAGGCTTTGACGCTGTTCGCGAACAGTTGAAAGAAGCTTCGGCATGTATGAATGTCATACCTTCTTAATGACCCTTGTCTCAGTATGATTGCTGAGACGAGGTTTTTTCTTGTTGACCTAGACTTAAGAAATGACTTGCCAACTCTTTAATCTCATGTTAACTTTTATATTGTTAACGTTAACTGAAAAGGGGTTTACATATGAAGATTCAAGATATGACTCAAATTGCCTTCGGGGCAGCACTTATCGCAAGTGTCGGTTTCATCGAAATACCGATCGGACCCGTTCCGATCACTCTTCAAACACTGGCCATCATGACAATCGCCGGCGTATTCGGTGCACGAAAAGGATTTTTGGCAGTCATCGTCTACCTCCTCCTCGGCTTAATCGGACTTCCCGTACTGAGTGGTCAAGGAGGTCTTGCTCCCTTCGTTGGACCAACCGTCGGATATTTAATTGGATTTCCAATCGCCGCTTTCTTCATTGGCTGGTTCAGCGAGCGGCATTGCTCCATCCCAGCATTGATTGGCTACAACTTGTTATTCGGTTTGGGGCTTGTATACCTACTTGGAAGCATCGGGCTCGAGATCGTTCTCGGTATGTCGTTCATTGATGCGCTCAAGGTGAATATCCCGTTTATTCTTGGAGATTCACTCAAAGCCGTACTTGCTGCGATCTTAGCTGTGAAAATTTCTCAGAACGTTCAAATTCGTCGTTCCCTCGCTTCTTAAACGTTCGAACGTTTCGCCCGTTTCCATATGTGGAATAAATGAAGTATGGAAGGGGGTGTCCCTATGAGCGACTCGACGTTTAAAAAACGCTTACAAAAAGCGACCCACTTTTATCAACGCTCTGACAAAGGGCAACGTCAAGGAGTTGACAAGTCGTCTCATGAGAAACGTGACACAGAAGCATTTGAGCGCAGACTCCGCGAAGCAAAAGCGAAAGTTGGAGAGATTCAAGAAAACATTGACCATATCGCCAGACGTTAAAACCCCGTCCAAAGACGGGGTTTTATTTTTTGCGTGGTCGAATGATGAGCGTGATGATAAAGAGAAGTGCTAGTGTGACGAGAAGTATAAGTGAAGCTGTATTCCATCCGACTAAATTGAGCGCCACACTAAATGCGACCGTGACATAGAAGCCACCTAATGCTTTTTTGACATGTTGTGAACTGAAACGCTGTAACTGTTTGGCTCCGAACGGAGATCCAATCATCGCACCTGCGATTAATGCGAGCCCATGCCAGTAATTCGTTTCAGCACCTGCCACGGCATAGCTGATTACGCCTGAAATTACGATGAGGAGAGCTGCTGAAATACTCGTTCCGACTGCACGCTTCATTTCAGTGTTCAGTAGCTTGACTTGGAGCGGCGTCAATACAAAGCCACCACTTACCCCCATCAAAGAAGAGATAAATCCTGCAAAGACACCGATGATCCCAAGTCGTGGTACAGAAGCTGTCCCGACACTCCCTTCGACATGCTGTTTCGACCGGAAGAATGAAATCGCAAAGTACGTAAGTAACGCAATGTAGACGAGTGAGATGATCAGTGTCGCGCCGTCCACCCCTTCTAAGTAAAAGACGAGCGGAGTGGCAATCCAAGTCCCGACAATCCCGAACACACCAATCCATAACGCGTGTGACACGTTCACGTTTCGTAAACGAATGTGCGAGATCGTCCCTGCCGTCGTCGAACCGAGCGTCAACATGAGACTAAGTGCGATCGCAGCACTTGCTTCATAACCGAAAACAAGGAGTAGTGGCGTGAGCAAGATGCCACCACCGATTCCGAAGAAGCCGCTCAATATCCCGATCAATGTACCGAGCAAGAGAAACTGTAATAGTTGTAATAAGTCCATTTTGTACCCTTCTTTCATTGTTCTCGTTTGCAATCATATCAAAAAGGGGCGCCAATTGCGCCCCTTTGCTCACAATGATCGTTCTAGAAAATCGAAAATCTTTTGACGGTATTCGGTCTGGAATGATTGATACGATCCGACATGACCATCGTTTTCCGTCACCCATAGTTCGACACCATCCTGCGCGCTCGCAAGCTTTTCACTTTCTGAGACAGGAATCGCATCGTCTCCTTTACTATGAATCAATAAAATCGGTGCCTCGATTGATTTGATATCTTGAATCGGTGAAACAACATCCGCATCCAGTCCAGTGAACCAAGGGGTCACTGTCATGATGACGGGTGTGAATGGAACGTTCGGGAGATCACTCCATACGGGGAGATTTGTCTCAAGGTAGTTCCGTAAATCACTGAACGGACTGTCTGCGATGACTGCGGCTACCTCAACATCATCTGCCGTAGAGAGGGCCGTCGCCGCTCCCATAGAAATTCCGTAAAGTACAATCGGACCCTCTGATCGACCTTTTGCGTATTGGATGGCAGCTTGTAAGTCTGATTGTTCTTTCGCACCGACCGTTACCCGATCTCCTTCTGAAATCCCAGAACCACGAAAATCGAACGTTAAAAATTGATATCCTTGCTCATGAAACTCGGGAATCAACTCTTTTAACGGGAGATCTTCTTGTTCTCGGTTCTTTCCATACCCATGAGCAAATACGATTGTCGCACGTGGCGTAGGATGGGGAATCCACCACCCATACAAATCATGCCCTTCTTCTGATTGAATGGTCACGTTCTCATACTTCAATCCAAGTGACTTCGGCGTGTACGTCAACGTCTCTCGCTCAGGTGATGTTAATTGGTCACCGATATGTGCCGAGATCCCGCCAATTGCCAATCCGGCCACCAGTAAGATGACTAGAGTCGCAATACTCAACAGTTTCATCCAACGATTCATCTATTTCTTCCCCTCGATTCTACATTCATTATCTTAACCAGCTTCGAAGTGCGATGAGCGCATGTTGCACTGGCTCCCATGTATTAGCTGGAATCAAATAGCACGTCGCATCATTGATGGTAAACATATGAACATCTTTCTGTTTGACGATATTTTCACCGATTGCACCAAACGGATCACTATTTACATCTGTATGTTCAAACGTTCGCCACACACGTTCGCCTTGTTCGATTACAGCACAACCGAACATTTTTGTAGGACCATCAATCCCATACTCCGCATAGTGCCAGAGTGTCGTTGCATCAAGTGGCGACCCGAGATGTAGAACACGTGCATTTCGTTCAATTATTCGCTCGATTGGTGAACCTGGACCGAAGCCAACGTCAATCGAGTGACCAGACACAATTGTTTTTGCCTCTTCACCCCATGCCGCGACTGACCACATCGGATGTGCACTTCGATAAACGTTCGGATAGTTCCGAAACAGTTCGGGGACACGCCCCATCCCACGGGTTGATGTCTTTTCTTTTTCATAAGGCGGCATTTCGGCACGAATCGTCTGCCACCACTCAACCGGAACAGGTGGTGCCTCCCATTCAGCCGGATCTGAATTGTCTCCGGTTTGGGTCGCCATCATGAGAAGTCCTGATGGTCCCACCACTTCTTGCAGTGCCTCGATTACAGTCTGCGCACCACCACATACCCATCCGAGTTTTGAAAGCGAGGTATGAACAAATAAAGACTCTCCTCGTTGAATTCCTGCTTCTTTCAAATGATTGATGAGACTTGACTTCGTCACCATCTGTTTCATTTCGATCACTCCACAATCAGCTGGATCGTTGACCCGCTTCTAGATTTTTTCACTTCGATTCGGGCATCGACGCGATCTTTCAATTCTTGAACATGACTGATGACCCCGACAAGTCGACCTGTCGCCTGTAGCGACATCAATAATTCGATTGCCTGGTCTAAAGATTCGGCATCAAGCGTCCCGAATCCTTCATCGATGAGCATCGTTTCAAGACTCACACCCCCGCTCAACTGTTGCACCACTTCTGCTAGACCAAGCGCGAGTGAGAGAGACGCTTTAAAACCTTCCCCTCCGGAAAGGTTTTGCACACGGCGTGATTGACCGGTGTACGCATCGAATACGAGAAGTTCAAGTCCGGACTTAGCATTCCCTTTTGCCGTCTCCACTTTTCGCTCTAGTCGAAACTGACCGCTTGTCATCTGGTCCAAATGAATGTTCGCCGCATGTAAAATCTGGTCAAAGAACGCCGTTTGTACATATGTTTCAAACGTCATCTTTTGCGGATTGATGCCTTTTCCGGTTTCTGCAATCAACTTGATCGTTTCTAACTTCTGTTCTTCACTTGCTGTGTCCTTACGAAGCGTATCCCACTCGGAGATGATTTGACGGTGTCTAGACAAGGCTTCTTGTGAGGTGATGAGATGTTCTGATGCTCGCTCGTATAATTCCTTGGCTTCGTTCACCTTCGTTTCAATCGACTGAAGGTCTGGTTGTGCTACATTTCCTAATTTCCCCTCAATCATCTGGATGCGGTGTCGTAACCGGACACCTTCCTCTTCTTCACGTTGTAAGTTCTCACGGATATTCGTTCGCTGATCGATTCGATCAGCTAGTTGTTCGTACCGCCCCTGGTTCAACTGAGCGACCTCTAATTGCTTATTCCAGGTCGTCTTTTGTGAATCGTATTGCTCCATCGCATCAGAAAGCTGTTGCCGCATTAAAGTGAGTCGCTCTTCTTCTTTCCACGTTTCCTTTTTGACGATTTCAAAGTCATGGTCGAACGCTTCAATTTTTTTCGTAAGTATGTTGAGACGATGTTGTCGGTCTGTCCGCTCGGTCTGTAATTCTTCTAACGTTGTTTCCTCTGTTTGACCGAGCGCGTTCAGTTTTTGCTGTATCGCTTCGAGTTCTGTGAGGACACGTTGACGCTCTTCAAATTGGTTACGTCGCTCTTCTTCAAGTTGTCTCATTTCACTGGTTAGTTGACGAAGCGTTCGTTCATTCTCGAGACGCGTTCGCTCTTCACGTTGTAGACGATCCACATGCGCTTGCCATTTCTTGACTTCTTCTGATAGTAATCCATCCACCTGAATATCTTTCGAAACCTCATCAAATTCTCGTCGAGCCTCTTCAAGCCGAGAATAGAGCGAACGATAATCGGATCTCGCTTCAATCAATTGAGTCGTCAATTCCTCAAGACGTGCCTTCGCCTCCACTTCTTCATCCATAGATTCAAGCAAGTCTTCGAACTGTGGGACATCATGGTGACGAGAGCCGCACACCGGGCAAGGCTCACCTTCTTTAAGGGTTTCACTCAGTTGTCTTGCCGCATTCATCTGTTCTTGCTGTTTGTAGTTTGTCATTACTTCTTGCTGGATGGCATGCAGTCGCTGCACTTCTTTTCCGGACCGCTCACAAGTGGCGAGCTGATTTGATAACTCATTCACCTTCGTCTCAAGTTTGACCAAATACATCAATCGGTCGACATGTCGCTCTGCATCAACTGCACGTTCTTCAGGTTCAATCGATAACATTTTCACTAATTGTTGTTCGTGGACTTGAAGTTCTTGGAGCCGAGCCTCTTTGGAAAAGGCATTTAATTCATTCGCACGTTTCATCAGTTGCTCACGTAACGTCACGTATTCTGCCCGCTCTTTCATTCGCGGTAACATCTCATCAATTAACCGAAGTCGCTCTTGAAGGGATAAGATTTCTTGTTTATTCTCTTCAATTGCAGATTGCTGCTCCGATAGTGAAGATTGCTTTTGTTGTAATTGTTCGAGTTTTTTAGAAGATGCTTGTTCCTCCACCGTCAGTTGATGAACATGTTTCTTCATTTCTAATAATCGGTCATAGACTGGACGAATGTTCGCTGCTGCCTCTAAACGTTGCAACAACTCGTGACGTTCGTTTCGTTCTGTCTCGCCTTTTAAAAATAAATCAAGAGCTTGCAAGGTTTCTTGCTGTTCTTGAAATAAACTGACAAGCGCTTTCGCTTGTTCTAATTCGGTACGCGCCTGTTCGAGCTTCTTCGAATGATCCTGTTTCTGTTCTGTTGCGGACTCAACAGTTGTAATCAAACGTTGTTCGCGCTCGTCTAGCCACTGATGGATCACATCAATCGATTTCGTCGAAATCTCTTCGATTGCTTCATCTTCAAGCTCTAGTAACTTGAGACGGGTTCGCTCGACTGCCCATTCGACTTGTTTCCGGTATGTGCTGAGACGTTCTGCCCACTTTTCCTGGAAAGCACGATACGCCTCCGTCTTGAAAATAGATTGCAAGATTTGTTGTTTCTCATTTGAGTTCGAATCGAGCAATTGTCTAAATTGGTTTTGAGGGAGTAACAAGATTTGACTGAATTGTTCATATGAAAGTTGTAAAATCGACTCGACTTCCTCTTGAACCTCGTTCACTTTTGTCGCGATTGGCTTCCAACCATCTTCCCATTCATAAAGAACGGCCTCATGTGGGATCGGTGTCTTGTTTTTCGGGTGAGGTTGTTGAGGTTGTCTCACGATTCGATAGTGGTCACCGCGAATCGTAAACGAAAAGTCGACCTCCGTCTTCAACTCAGGTTGTGCGAATTGACTTCTGAAATCACTGGCATTGCGAAGCGTCCCGCTGGCCCGTCCATATAATGCGAACGTCATCGCATCAAAGATGGTTGTCTTCCCTGCACCCGTCCGACCACTCACGACAAACATCGAGCGTCCAACTAATTGTGTGAAGTCAATCGTTTCTCGTTCCGCATACGGTCCGAATGCTTGAATCTTCAATTCGACTGGTCTCATCTGACATCACCTTCTTCAATCATTTGTTTGACGGCATCCGAGGCCGTTCGGTCGTGTACAGCTTCAAAGAACTGTAAATATACCTCTTCGACAGATTGTCGTTCGAGCGTCTCCCGTTCAAATGTTGACGTCTGTTCTTGGCGTCGTAACAGTTCCAGTTCAAGATGAAGAATGTTCGGATAAACGGTCCGAAGCTTTGCCATCGGATCAAAAAGTGCTTTGTCATCGGTCAACACAATTTTCAAATAATCATCGGTTTGTTGTTGTTGATAAAACGAAGGTGCGAGTAACTCATCCAACGTTCCTGTGATCTGTCTCATGTCCCGTTCTGGCGTCAACGTTCGACGTCTACGTTTCCAGTGTCCGTCCCACTCCAAAATATCTACCGATTTCTCATGATTGACCTCAGAGAAAGAGTATTTCATGAGAGAACCACTGTATGCAATCCGTTCTGAATGGATTGCATCACGATTATGTAGATGTCCAAGAGCCGTGTATGAGAACGGGTCATATAGCCCTTTCGCGACCTGTCCGGCGGTACCGACCGATAACTGACGCTCCGAATCGGTCTCAAGTCCTCCTGCGACAAAACTATGACCCACTGAGACCGCATTCTTCTCAATGGTTCCGTATGCTTCAATGACGGCCTCCAACGCGTCATGGTGCGTGCGAATTGTTTCGTTCCCTAATATGTGCCGAACACGAGCCGGCTCAAGAAATGGGATTGGGTAAAACGGAATCCCGGCTACTTCAAGCGGATCAGCATCCGGGTTTAATTTACCGATGATATGTAGTCCTACTTGTCTCAACAATTTTGAACTATATTCGAGACGCTCCGCTGAGTCATGATTTCCCGCGATGGCGACGACCGGGATTTCTCGCTTCAACACCAATTCTCGCCACATCTCATCGAGTAAATCGACAGCCTCGACGGGTGGTACGGCCCGGTCATACAAATCCCCAGCGATGATGACCGCATCTGGTTTTTCCTCATCGATGATTTGTAAAAACGAATGGAATAAAATATTTCGTTGATCTTCTGTCATATGACGACCATGGACAATCTTACCTAGATGCCAATCGGCCGTGTGAATCCATTTCATCACGTATCACCTCTCTTTCTTATTCTAGCATGACTCAATCGTTCGATTCGACGTCTTGACACCCGATTTTGAAACAGCGAAAGTAAAGAGAGAGGAGGTATGTTCAAAATGAATTCATCGACGTGGAATACGTTTTTCCAACTTTTTAAAATCGCGAACCCTCCTAAAGGATTGTTTGTCGGAGCGATTCTGATTTCGCTCCTTCAAGCCGTTGCATCGTTAGCGATTCCACTCATTCTTCAACGCGTCGTTGACCGTTGGAGTAGTGACCTGTTGACGCCTGAATGGATTGCATACTTTATCATTGCCTTTCTCGTCCAAGTCATTACGAGCGCGTTATCGATTTACTGGCTACATATTGTCGGTCAACGTGTCGTCGCCAATCTTCGGACGACATTGTGGGACCACCTCATCAAACTGCCCATCCCTTTTTATGATGGGATCAAATCGGGAGAACTCGTCTCCCGCTTGAACAATGACACGACGACGCTACAACAGCTGTTGTCCGAGCAAAGTGTCCGCTTGTTGACCTCTTTCGTTTCGGTCATCGGTGCCGTCGCCATCTTGTTCACGCTCGATTGGCAAATGACACTCGTCATCTTGTTTTCAGTACCGACGACGCTTGTCATCGTCATCCCACTCGGCCGAAAGCTTCGAGTCATTGCAAAAGAAACGCAACAGGAGTTAGGTAACCTGTCCGGATTCTTTGCGGAACTGCTCGGTGAAATCCGTCTCGTCAAATCGCAGGCGACAGAACAAATGGAAGTGCGGACCGGGAAAGTGAAAATCGAAACGTTGTTCGATTATGGTGTGAAAGAAGGACGGATTCAAGCCATCCTCATCCCTCTCCTCAACGTGACGTTGACAGGGATGTTGATTGCCATACTCGGATTTGGAGCGTATCGTGTCTCGACAGGGGCCTTATCGACGGGTGAACTACTCGCTTTCATGCTCTATGTATTCCAAATCATCACTCCACTGATCACCATGAGTGAATTTTTGACGAGACTACAAAAAGCACGTGGCGCAACTGAAAGAATCGCTGAATTATTAGATGTCCGTCCTGAACCGTACAGCACATATCAAGAATCCATCGAGCAGGCTGACCTCTCTTTCGAGGATGTGACCTTTCATTATGGGACGGAGCCCGTTCTCCAAGGACTCTCTCTTCACGTTTCACCGGGCGCAACGACCGCCATCGTCGGTCGAAGCGGTGCCGGCAAAACGACACTTTTTTCGCTCGTCGAACAATTTTACACACCAACGCAGGGATCAATTCGGTACGGCAATCGCGACATTCAAACATATGGCCGGGATACATGGCGTCAAATCGTCGGTTATGTCGCTCAAGACTCTCCCGTCTTGTCGGGTTCTGTTCGGACAAACATCGTCTATGGTCTTCAACGTAAAGTAAGTGATGAGGAAATCAAAGAGGCGTGTGAAATGGCAAACGCATGGTCATTTATCGAAGTGATGCCGAATCAGCTCGAGACGGAGATTGGAGAACGTGGTATTCGCTTGTCAGGTGGACAACGACAGCGTCTTGCGATTGCCAGGGCATTGTTACGTAATCCGCAAATTTTATTGCTCGACGAAGCGACGTCGAGTCTAGATTCAGAATCAGAACGCGTCGTCCAGGAAGCGCTCGATCGCCTGATGGTCGGGAGAACCACACTCGTGATTGCCCACCGCTTATCGACCGTCAGACATGCCAACCAAATCGTTGTGTTAGAAGATGGACGCATCAGCGGGATTGGGAAACACGAGCAACTTTTAAACGAGAACGCCCTTTATCAGCGTCTCGTCTCACAACAATTACTAGGGGGACAATCTACATGAAAACAATCGGGTTTATCGGTCTTGGGGTCATGGGCCAATCCATGGTACGAAATTTGATGAAGCATGGTTTTGACGTAAAAGCTTATACGAGAACGAAAGAGAAGGCTGCCTCGCTATTAGAGGAAGGTGTAGTATGGTGCGAAACGATTCGAGAGGTATGTCTAGATGCTGATGCCGTCATCACCATCGTCGGTTATCCGTCAGATGTCGAGTCGATTTATTTCGGGGAAGGAAATATCCTTGATTCAGCAGAACCAGGTACGCTCTTGATCGATATGACAACCTCTTCACCAAAACTTGCTGAACGAATTGCCGAAACGGCCATTGAACGGAGTCTTCTTCCGCTCGATGCACCGGTCACCGGTGGAGATATTGGTGCAAAAAATGGGACACTTTCCATTTTGGTCGGAGGCGGAGAATTCGCCTTCAATAAGGCAAAACCTTTATTCGAAGCAATGGGACAGTCCATTGAACGGATGGGATATGCCGGGAGCGGACAATATGCGAAACTCGCCAACCAAATAGCCATTGCCGGAACGATGATGGGGAATGCGGAGATGTTAGCGTTCAGTAAACGAGCAGGACTTGACCCGGAAGCGCTCATCCGCACGATTCGTGGAGGAGCAGCGGGTAGCTGGACGCTTGAAAACTTGGTTCCACGGATGATTGTTGAAGATTATGCTCCAGGTTTCTTCATCAAACATTTTATTAAGGATATGACACTCGCCATCGAGAGTGCAAACGAACTTCAAGTGAAATTACCTGGACTTGAGCTCGCTCATCGACTCTATTCGATTCTCGAAGAAAATGGATACGGGGAGAACGGGACACAAGCGCTTATCGAGTATTACCTTCATCAAGACGTTTGAATCATGCAGTTTGTGGAATTAGTAGGAGTGAAGGAGGCGATTTTCGTGCCATGGAACATGAAAGATTATCCAGAATCACTGAAAAACTTCGATCCACTTGTAAAAAAGAAAGCCATTGATATTGCGAACGCACTGCTCGCACAAGGCTATTCTGAGACGAAAGCGATACCGATTGCCACTGAACAAGCGAAAAAGTGGCATGCGGATGCGTCTGAACAAGAAAAACAAGATTTTGAAGACGCCCCTAACCCGAAAAAGACAGATCAGCATTGAACGTAAACAACCGGTCGGATTACCCGACCGGTTGTTTTGCGAGATATGACGCTTTCATTTCTAGATAGAGACCTGAAATCGCCGTCTGTAAGTAAGGCGTGACAAAGATGTAAGCGAGTCCCCCAGTAAGAAGGACGAGCGCGTACCATCCGATAAAACTTGCGAATAGCTTTAACATCGTCTGTTTATGCCCTTTCATCATTAGGCGACTCTTTCGCATGGCTTGGAATGCTGATAAATCTGGTTCGTCCCGCATGATGAACGGTGTGATGCGATACGTCAAATAAAACCAGACGCCAGGCACAATTAGGAATAACATCAACACGTTCAGCCCTAAATAAAACACTGCGTAATAAATCACGGCTCGTGAATACTCTCTCAGCGAGCCGAACGCTTCAATCAATAAGCCGAACTCAGGCTTCTCATCTTTAGCGACCTGAAGAAACACCCAATTCTTCCCGAGCTCAATTGGCGCGAGAAGGACTGTCGCTCCGTACAAAAGTGCCACAGAAGTCATGAGGACTTCAGGGTCATTCGTTGATAGGTCTAGACGTGTCGTGATCATCGCCTGAATGACCATGACAGTCAAAACGACGAGTAATGATATGCCCCATTTTCCTGAGAGCATTCGAAGCGCATATTGTTTGTAAACGGAAGATTGCATGAGTTCACCTACACTTTGTATTTTCTTTCATTATAGCAAAAAAACAGTCTTTCGACTGTTTTCCGCTTTGACTCATCCACGAAGTTGTTTGAATTTAGCCCCATCCAACTGTCCGTTTGTTCGTACGCCATTCCCGACGTGTACCATGTCGACGTTGAGTCGTTCCCGTAAGGATGGCAATGTTTCTGTTGTAATGCCGGCTCCAGGCAAAATAGTCATCTCTGCTTGCTCGTTCAGCCGAATCAATGTTTCGATACCCTCTAGCGCAGTGTTCGCACCGCCAGATGTCAATAAGATATCGATTTCCGGAAAATCATTTAAGACATCCAGCGATTCAAATACATCACGCGATGCGTCGAAGGCACGATGGAACGTTAGTGCCATCTCACCTTTATGTTTGATGACTTCTCCTAAAATTCGCTCATCGATTGCCCCGTCTTTTGTCAATGCACCAAAGACGATTCCATTCACCCCGAGTTCACGGCATAGACCAATGTCTGCAAGCATCGTTTCCACATCATCATCGTTGAAATGGAATGAACGTGTATGAGGTCGAATCATGACATGTACCGGGATAGATACGTGCTCGATCACGTTCCGAATCGTCCCGAAACTTGGCGTGATCCCGCCATTTTCCATATCTGCAATCAGCTCGAGTCGATCTGCCCCGAGTTGCTCCGCCTCGATTGCTTCAGATAACGTTGTGACAATCAATTCTACTTTCATACAATCGCTCCTTTTACGGCGCGAACTTCCAGTCCACGCCATGTTCGGCTAAGACGCCTTTAAATTCTTGTGGTTCCGGAAAATCTGAGATAATTGCCGTCACCTTTGAAAAGTCGCACACCCGATATCTTTTTTGTTGGTTCAACTGGGTATGGTCGGTTAATAAGAATGTCTCGCGACTTTGCGACATCACCGATTGTGTGATACTAGCGAGTCCGAAAGCATCGCACGTCAAACCAAGGGTTGAATCGACCCCCTCAACAGATAAGATGGCAAGATCAAACATATAGGTTTGGAGTTGTGCGAGAACTTGTTCGCCTGTCGTCACGAGATGTTTCGGATCGATTGTACCACCTAACAACTGGATCTCGCCACCGAGCACACCTTTCGCCCGTTGTTCAAACAACGCTTTGGCAACCGTTAAAGATGGCGTGACCACCGTCACGTTTCGTCCTCGTAAACGAGACGCCACTTGTTCGGCTGCAACCCCATGACCGATATAGAGTAACGTATCGTCTGGAATCAATTGAAATGCCGTATACGCGATACGGCGGATGCCATCCATGTTGGCAATGACAATCGGCTGAAAAGACATGCTCTGATGAAGAACCGCACCCCCATAAACACGCTTAATCCGATGTTCTTTCTCTAGTTCTTCTAGATAACGTCGAATCGATTCCCCTGATACATTCAATCGTTCAATCAATTCGCTCGTCTTCACTTTACCTTCTCGTTCGATCCACTCGACAATTTTTTGTTTACGTTCTTCACCGATTAAAGACACGTCCCTGCCTCCTCCACTAAAATCTTTCCTTTTCTAGTGTAACGAACGGATGTAAATTTAACGTAAATTGAAAGTAAAGAACGAGCAAATCCAACATGATTTTGCTTCTTTTTTATGTAAATCAACAACAATGCACAAAAAAGTACGTCTTGATCGGACGCACCTGAAAGAAATTAAGATTTATGCTTGCTTTGAAAAAGTGGGACTTTCGGTTCTTTCCCGGCTCGTATTCGTTGCCAGTTGGTACGATGTTTAATGATGATAAACAGGGCCAATGGAACGATGACAATCAGAGGTAACCAGTCCTTCGTCAATATACTGTAAGTCGTTGCCGTCACGAGACCTACTACAGCGGCAGCCATAGAAGAGAGAGATACCATACGTGAAATGAGGAGAGTCACAATAAACGTGCCGACGACGACAAAGAAGAACCACGGAAACGCCGCTAAAAGTACGCCGCCGCTCGTCGCGACTGATTTTCCACCTTTAAATTTCGCAAAGATCGGATAAGAATGTCCAATGACTGCCGGAATCCCGGCAAGAAGCAGACTCATCTCACTTCCGAATAAGAGTGGTAACAAAGCTGCGACTAGTCCTTTCCCCATGTCACCGAGTAAAACAAGGATCCCCGCTTTTTTGCCGAGAACACGAAACGTGTTCGTTGTACCTAAGTTGCCGCTCCCATGTTCGCGAACATCTACTCGATAACCGAGCTTGCCGATGATGAGCGCAAACGGAATCGCACCAAGTAAATAGCTTAAAATGATAATGATGATTTCTGTCATAAATGGCATCGCAATTCCCCTTACTTCATATATTCCGCAATATATCGATCATATGGCTGATTCAATGCGTGCACTGCTTTCGCATGTTCAGTACCGATATAACGTAAGTGCCACGGTTCATACATATAGCCGGTCTCTTTCTCAAACGCTTTTTGATAGCGAATGATAAAGCCATACTCGTGAGCATGTTCTGCTAGCCACTTTCCTTCAACCGTTTCACCAAGGCTTTGTGTGAGTTGATAATTGACAGAAGCACTCGAGACGTCAATTGCAAGACCCGTCTGGTGTTCAGAGTGTCCGGGTGGAGCGGAGTATTTCATCGCTTGCTCTTTGCCATCCCGCTCAACGTAAGCATTGAATAGCGTCACCTGATAACCGTATGAACGAAACGCACTCGTCCCTTTCAAATCGATACCAGACGCTTTTGCGTTCTTCATCAACTCTTCGATCGCACGTGCTGCCTCTTTTCGCATCTTCCGACGCTCACCGACCGCTGAATCGACAAAATCGATGTTGGCCTCAACTAAGTCGCTCGGCTGATAATTAGCCGGCAATGCAATTTGCTTATTTACGAGAATCAACTCTTCTAATTCTAAGTTTGCGACACCATCGACTTCAATCGGTTGGACAGGTGTAGTCGGTTCTTCTGCTGCTGGCGGTGTCGGCTCAGCTGGTTGTTCTTCGACTTCCGGTTCAGACTCCGTTGTTTCTTCGTCTGTCGGTGACTCGGTTTCCACTTCCTGATTCGAGGTCGGTTCGTTTGGTTCTGTTTGTGGTTCATCTATTGTTGATGACTGTGTTGTTGGTTCTTTCGGTTCAACTTGCTCGTTTGTCGTACAACCGGCTAACATGAACGTCAAGGCGCCGCAAACCATCAAGACTGATGGATAACGCATGCGATTTTCCCCTTTCTAGATAACAAAAAGTACCGTCAAGATATGATACCATACTGACGGTACGAAGACAGAAGATTCTTAGACAGGATTCATGACGTTCATGTACATGTCATGCCATTTCGGGAACTCTCGATCGAGACGAATCGGTTTGAAATCTCCTCGTTTGACGACAACATGAGTCGTCTTGGCTGTTCCCACGAGTTCACCATCTTGGTTCGTCAACTCATAGCCATAAATCGTTCTGATTTTTGAGTATTGGTCGACCCATACGCGCACATGAACCGTATCGCCAAACGTTACGCTTCGTTTGTAATCCATCGATACGTTCGTCACCGGCGAAACGAAACCCGCTTCTTCCATGTCTTTGTATTCGACACCGAGCTGACGTAACAGTTCGGTGCGAGCAATCTCTAGGTATACTAAATAGTTGGCATGATAGACGATTCCCATCATGTCCGTTTCTTGATATCTAACTGGGATTTGAATCGTATGCATTGAATCATCCTTCTTTCCTGCTACTAGTGTATTATAGTTTACTCTTAATATCTACTATTAATAATTGTTGGAGTGAGGTCTCATTCTCTTTCTCCGACATGAGTCGATACGATTGACGAGCGATTGACTCATCGATGACAGACAAAGCAGTCCGTGCATTCGCGTGTTTGATTTCACTCAATCGAAGCGATAAAGCTTCAATCGCTTGTTCGTCCAGCTCGTATCCAAATTGGTTTGCATAGTTCACAGCAATCTCGACTAGTTGTTCTTGCGAATAATCTTCAAAATGAATCGTGCGTTTCATGCGACTGCTTAGTCCAGGATTCGATTCAATCAACCGTCTCATCGGACCTTCATATCCCGCAAGGACGACAACAAGGTTTTCGCCATGTTTCGGCATTTCATCGACAAGTGTATCGATTGCCTCTCGACCGTAGTCATTCGCTCCTCCATTCAGGCTGTATGCCTCGTCAATGAGTAATACGCCACCGAGTGCATCACGAATCGCCGCTTTCGTTTTTTGTGCGGTCTGTCCTACATAGCCACTGACCAAATCCGCTCGACTGACAACGTTGACATGTCCACGCTTCAAATAGCCTGTACGCTTCAACATTTGAGCATACAGATATGCAAAAGTGGTCTTACCCGTTCCACTATTCCCCGTGAGTGTCATATGAAGTTGGATGGGTGCCGTCTTCAGACCGAGCGCTTTTCGTCTCTTTTGGATGTTCACGAGTGCTTCAATCTCTGCCAATTGTACTTTGGCATCTTCCATACCGACAAGGTCGTCCAGCGATGTTGGACTCGCATCTTCTTCGGGTTGATCAAAGTCTTCTTCGGTCAAAAGTGCCATCTCGTCTAGAGGGGCATCTGCACCGAAACGAGATCCTTTTTTAAACATCGCATCGAGTAAGATGTTATGAACCGTTCGCGCATTCCCGAACGTCGAATCGACTCGTTCACGGTCAATCCGTGTCAGAAGTGACCGCTTTGCTTCCTCCGTCAATACGTAATTGTTCTCCTGCGCCACTTTTTCACCGATTGCGACTAATTCCTCATCCCGATAGTTTGGTAACTCGTAGTGATTCGATTCTGGGAATCGTGAGCGTAAACCAGGGTTCGCAAGTAGGAAATGACGCATCTCTTCAGGATAACCGGCAAGGATGACAACAAACTTCCCAGCATATTCGCCGCTCGTCATCGCTGCGACGAGCGTGTCGATTGCAGCTTGCCCATAGTCACTTCCGCTTGCATCTTGACGTTTTAGTGCATATGCCTCATCGATGAACAGGACGCCACCTTCTGCTTCTTTGACTTTATTCATCACTTGTTCTTCCGTTTGTCCGACATATGCGCCGACTAGGCTTGAGCGATCCGCTTCGACGAGGTCCGGTCGACTGAGCAGGCCGAGTTCAAAATAAATCTCTGCCATGAGTCGAGCAAGCGTCGTTTTCCCGGTACCTGGATTACCCGTAAAAACGAGATGAAGGGAAGGTTGATGCTTCGATGAAAACCCTGCTTTTTCTCGTTCTTTCTGGAAGAGCAGGAAGCGATACCATGCTTTCACACGGTCTTTGATGTCATCTAGACCAATCATTTCCTCAAGTGATTCGATGGCGCTCGAACGTGTCTCCGTTTTACGTTCCGGCAGCAACTGACAGATTGTATCGAGTCGCTCTTTGACGAGCACAACGCGTTCACCGAAGCGACGAAACGCTTCTCGACTGAAGTAGTTCCCTTGCATCGATGCGAGTAAAGATGCCGTATCATCCTCTAACGATGCGACTTCCTGCATCGCCTCGATGATGGCCTCGAAAATTTTCTCGAGTTGCCCCCGCCACTCTGAGTCCCGCAAATCAGACTTGGCCGCCTCAACTTCATCATGTAGTTTGTCGAGTTGATCGAGGAGCGCAGATGTCTTTGACTCGTATTCCGTCAAAATTTGTACCTTCATCGAGGCGTAATCCGCTTCACGTAATGTCGGCCAATCGATTTGGAGCGCTTGTTTTGAACGACGCAACTGCTCGTTCAATTGAAACAGACGTAATTCCGGAGGTAACGCATTCATCGACTCTAATTCTTTCACCCAGCGGTTCAATAACGGGTCCATCGACTCCTTCTGCTCGAGTCGATGTGTAGCGAGCAATGTCAATGAACGAATCAGTTCTTCTTCATGCCCAGTCGCACGTGACCAGTGCGCATAAGATAAGAGCGCCGCCTCATTAATCTTTTCTCCAGCTTCCCAGCTCGTCAAATCCGTTTGAACTTGTTCAACTTGAATTTGTTTCATTCTGTTCTCCCTTTCAGACGACAAGGGAGCCGACATGTTGTCTGCTCCCCATCGGATTATCTTGATTCAAAAGACGTCATCCGAATCGAATGGAACAACTTTCCGTTATTCCGCGATTCTGCCGCAAGCAAAATCCGTTCGTTCGCGTCGACATAATATGTGACTGTCTCTTTGTTTTCTTCTTCACTGAAAATAGACGGATAATTTTGAACCCATTCTTCAGGAACCGTTTCAGCCGCTTCAGACTTTACATAAGCTTGTGCGGTTCGACCGACTAAATCTGTCTCGCCCTCACTCGATCCGAGCGTGCCATCGTCTAGCCATTTGCGAATCTGTTCATTCGTGGCGCGGGATAGGAATGGATGCGGTGCAACCGCTCCGGAATTGGTCTCTTGACGCAGAACCTCTTCTCCGTCCGGATTAAACTCCAAATACGTTTCTCCGTCCCACTCTGCTTTTGCACCCACGTTTGGCCCCGTAACGACTTCTGAGACAAAATGTCCGTTTTCATCATACGTGACAAGGTACTCTCGTTCTTCGAGTGTTTCCCCTTCTTTCGGAAGTTTACGCTCTTGATACCCAATCACGACATTTGAGTAGAACGGTTCAACCTGTTCTTCCTCTTCACCATTCAGATTCATGAGTACGTAAAAATTATAAGCGAGTAATGCCCCGACAATGAGGATGCCGGCCAAAATGACCCAGCTCAACCGTTTTTTTATCTGTTGTTTCATAGCCTATCCTCCTCGTTTCTTCACTTACTATCCTACACTAGCTAAGAGGACAAGCAAAATATTTTTAACCGAAAAAAGGGTCTCATACGAGACCCCTCTAAATTATCCTAATTTATCTTCATCTTTCTTCTGTGCTTCGAGCCATTTATCTCGCTCGTCAGGTTCATCGGCCAAGTCTTTGAACAAGGCGACAATCATAAAGACGAGAACGAAGATGAATGGGAAGGCTGCGAGAATCGCAACAGCTTGCAGGGCATCCAACCCACCAGCGTAAAGAAGCACGGCAGCGATAGATGATTGAATCACACCCCATGTCATTTTAATACCCATCGGCGGGACAAGCTTCCCGTTTGAAGTAAGCATACCGAGTACATATGTCGCTGAGTCAGCAGACGTGATAAAGAATGTCGAGATTAGGAAGATTGCGACAATACTGAGTACTGACCCAAAACCACCAAACGTCTCGAATAACGCGAACAGTCCGACTTCTGTACCGATTTCGTTCACTTGTCCAATCAAGTCGTATCCACCGAACAAGTCAGCCCAGATAGCTGAGCCACCGAAGACGGAGAACCATAAGAGTCCGAACGATGTTGGGACGAGTAAGATCCCGATAATAAATTCACGAATCGTACGGCCTTTCGATACGCGTGCGATGAACGTTCCGACGAATGGTGACCACGAGATCCACCATGCCCAATAGAAAATCGTCCAGCCATTGATCCACTCACGTTCAACCGGCTCGAATGCGGCCGTACGGAAACTCATACCAGGAAGTTGTTGCAAGTACGTCCCTACCGTTTGTGTGAACAAATCAAAGATGAATGCCGTCGGTCCAGCGAACATTGTCGCGACAAGTAAGACAATCGCTAAGAAGATGTTCGTGTTACTCAAAATGCGAATCCCTTTTTCAAGACCCGTTGAAGCACTGATCATATAAAGCACCGTTACGACGGCGATGATGATCAACTGTGTCACGAAGGCGTTCGGTACCCCAGGGATGAGATAATGAAGGCCACCGGCAATCTGTTGAGCACCAAAACCGAGTGAAGTCGCTACCCCGAACGCCGTCGCAATGACCGCGAGAATATCGACCGTTTGTTTCACAGGTTGTTCGTAGCGGTTGTGGACGAGCGAACCGATTGTCTCCCCAATCGTCGCAGGGCGCCCTTTTCTAAACGTTGAATAAGCGATAGCGAGTGCAATCATGGCATAAATCGCCCACGGATGGAATCCCCAATGGAAGAATGCATAACGCATCGCAGTACGCGCGTCCCCTTCAGGTGTCAAAGAAGAGAACGGTGGTGAATGGAAATGAAGAAGTGGCTCTGCTGCTCCCCAGAAGATGAGCCCAATCCCCATTCCGGCACTGAATAGCATGGCGAACCATGACAAGTAACTGAATTCAGGTCGGTCCGTATCTTTCCCGAGACGAATCGATCCATAGCGGGAAAAGATTAAAAAGATAGCGACGAGTAAAAATCCGGTCGCACTTAACAGGTAGAACCAACCCATCCCGTTTGATAGCCAGCCTTGTAACGTGCTCGTTACGTTCAATAGGCTAGCATTCCCTAAAACGCTTTCGGGAAATAATCCCCAGATTGTGAATAAGCCAGTTATGATTGCAGATATGACGAATACAGGCGTCACACGGCTTTTCCGTTCCATAAAATCACTCCTATTTAATTTTCTATTTTCATATACGTTTTCCACCCTAACATACTTTTTAAACAAGTCTCAACCCCAACTGTCCATAAATGTGTCATTTACTGAAAAATAGATAGGTGTCTTGTCAAGAAGATGTTTCCTTCGGTTCAAGCGAGACAATTAACGTCTCATCCACCACATAATAAGGTCTTTTTGGAAGTGTCTTTAAGTAACCTCCCTCTCGAAGTCTTGTCAAATCTAGTTGTAGTGCATTCTCAAATTTTCGCAGTGGCAATTTTTTCTCTTGATCCATATACAAGTCTAGGGCACGCTGTACTTGGTCCATCTCATAGATGACATCACGCTCTTCTTCCGGAACGATATGAAACGTCTCTTTCGACATATAGAAACGCTGCTTCGGGATTCCGGACAAGTGATGCTTCAATCGTTTGGTGTCAATCTCCTGTGTGTCATCTAGTAGGACGGTTCGATTTACGCCCTTTGGCAACGTCTGTTCATACTCGTGAATCGCATGACGTAATTCAGGTAACGAGATGTCGATTTCTCGATCAGGCTCCACCTCTTTTTGCTGTGTCAAACGCTTCCACCAACTCTTACTCTTCTTTTCTTCCCGCTCCATAAGCACACCCCTCCCTGTCTTCCTGTTCCCGATTCTTTTAAAACTTTCACCATAAATTCGCATATTCATGAAAAAAACCTTCCTTTTTTCAAAGGAAGGTTTAATAAGCCGAAGCTTATTTAAGTTTGTTACGGAGAACCATTTGCAAGATTCCACCGTGACGGTAGTAATCAATTTCAACTTCAGAGTCGAAACGTGCGATGACTTTGAATTCTGTCACCGTTCCGTTTTCATGTGTCGCTTTTGCGTTCAAGATATCGCGTGGACGTACAGACTCATCGACTTGGATATCGATCGCTTCCTCACCAGTCAATCCGAGTGATTCTGCTGATTCACCCTCTAAGAATTGAAGTGGTAGTACACCCATCATAACAAGGTTTGAACGGTGAATCCGCTCGAAACTTTGTGCGATGACCGCACGAATGCCAAGGAGGTTTGTCCCTTTCGCAGCCCAGTCACGAGACGATCCCATTCCGTAGTCGTTTCCAGCAAGGACGACAAGTCCAGTACCTTGTTCTTTATACTTCATCGCAGCATCATACATCGGCATGATCTCGCCTGTTGGCCAGTAAGTCGTGAATCCACCTTCTGTACCTGGTGCGACTTGGTTGCGGATACGAATGTTGGCGAACGTACCACGCATCATGACTTCATGGTTACCACGACGTGAACCGTAAGAGTTGAAGTCGATTGGCTCTACCCCTTTAGAAAGGAGGTATTGACCAGCTGGTGTCGTCTTCGAGAATGATCCCGCTGGCGAGATGTGGTCAGTCGTGACCGAATCCGCGAACTTTCCGATGACGCGTAAGCCATTCAATGCATGAACTTCGCCCGCCTCTGGTTCGAGTTGTTCGAAGAATGGTGGGTTTTGGATGTATGTCGACTCATCTGAGAAGTCATACAAGTTACCTTCTGGAACGTCTAACGCATTCCAACGCTCGTTACCAGTAAAGACCGTTTCGTATTCTTTACGGAACGCTTCTGGTGACACGACGTCTTGTACGACCATCTTAATTTCATCGTTTGATGGCCAGATGTCTTTGAAGTACACTTCATTTCCATCTTTGTCCGTACCGAACGAATCGTTCATGATGTCGAAGTTGACTGATCCTGCGAGTGCGTAAGCGACGACGAGTGGTGGTGACGCCAAGAAGTTCGCTTTCACAAGTGGGTGAACACGTCCTTCAAAGTTACGGTTCCCAGAAAGGACAGAAGATACGAGCAAGTCGTTCTCCGTGATTGTTTCTTCGACTTCACGGTCAAGTGGACCCGAGTTTCCGATACATGTCGTACAGCCGTAACCGACTGTGTTGAAGCCGAGTTCATCCAAGTAAGACGTCAAGCCAGCTTTGTCAAGATAGTCCGTTACGACTTTCGAACCTGGCGCGAGTGATGTCTTCACGTATTTTGGAACAGTCAAGCCGCGTTCTACCGCTTTCTTCGCAACGAGTCCAGCACCGACCATAACGTAAGGGTTTGATGTGTTCGTACAGCTTGTGATGGCAGCAATCGCGACATCTCCTGTGCTCATGTCGACGGCACCGTCTTCATAGTTGACAGTCGCCTTCTTCTCAAGTTCAGAACGGTCAAGTCCAAAGCCGCTGTTCCCTGCTGGAGCGCTCAAGCTATCGATGAACGATGTTTGAACGTCTGAGAGGTTGATTCGGTCTTGTGGACGTTTTGGACCTGCAAGTGAAGGTTCAACTTTTGACAAGTCGAGCGTCAACACTTTCGTGAACGTTGGATCAGCTTGGTCTGGCGTGTAGAAGAGATCGTTCGCTTTTGAGTATTCTTCAACGAGTGAGATCAATTCTTCAGAGCGGCCAGTTGTACGCATGTAGTTCAATGTTTCCGTATCGACTGGGAAGAATCCACATGTCGCGCCATATTCTGGCGCCATGTTCGCGATTGTTGCACGGTCTGAAAGTGGCATCGTGTGAAGCGACGGTCCGAAGAATTCAACGAATTTCCCGACTACTTTTTCATGACGGAGCATCTCTGTTACGACGAGTGCTACGTCTGTCGCTGTTACACCAGGGTTGACTTCACCGATGATTTTGACACCGACGACTTCTGGCACTGGGAAGTAAGATGGTTGACCGAGCATACTTGCTTCGGCTTCGATTCCTCCAACGCCCCAACCAAGAACACCGAGTCCGTTGATCATCGTTGTGTGCGAATCCGTTCCGACGAGTGAATCTGGATAAGCCACAGTACCTGCTTCATCGTTCTTCTCGAGGACGACAGATGCCAAGTACTCTAAGTTTACTTGGTGAACAATCCCCGTTGCAGGTGGTACGGCACGATAGTTGTCAAATGCCGTCTGAGCCCAACGTAAGAACTTATAACGCTCTTCGTTACGTTCGAATTCAATGTCCATGTTTTTCATCAATGCGCCAGCGAAACCGTACGCATCTACTTGAACAGAGTGGTCAACGACGAGGTCGACAGGGATTTCTGGGTTGATTTTGTTCGGGTCTCCACCGAGGTCCGCCATCGCTTTACGAAGTGAAGCAAGGTCTACGACCGTCGGTACACCTGTGAAGTCTTGAAGTACAACGCGTGCCGGCTTGAACGGTACGTCAATGTCTTTCGAGACGTCGGCAGTACCCCATTTTGCCAAGTTCTCGACATGTTCTTTTGTAATCGCGCGACCGTCTTGTTGACGGAGTACCGATTCGAGAAGTACGCGAATCGAATAAGGTAAACGGCTGATGTTCGTTAACCCTTCTTCTTCTAACTTTTTCAATCGATAAAAATCATACGATTGTCCATTCGCCTCGAACGATGTCCGAGATGCGAACGCGTCTAAAACATTCGTCTGTTCCATTGCAATTTCCCCCTTTTTGAAAGCGCCGACCACACGACAATGCGTAATCGCTTACTTTTCACATATTTATCATAATACAAGTATAGCGTGACGTAAAATACATTCCGTCACAAATTGGTCATAAGTAAAACTTATCAATTCACTTAAAAAGGGATAAACGACAAAAAAACACCTCAAAACTGAGGTGTTTGCACATTATTCTTCTGTTCCAATCTCCTCGTTGACATCTAAAGCCTCGACGAGAGTCAAATCGTCCGCATGACGTTCAGCGAACCGCTCATACGTGAACTCGTTCGCGAACAGGAAGACCGGACGTTCCCAGCGGTCAGTGACGAGCATGTTCCGTGAGTCTTGGAAAGGTTTCAACGCTTTCAATTCTTTATCTTTTACCCAACGTGCAACACTGTATGATACAGGTTCCATCCGGATGTCTACGCCATACTCATTGTTCAAACGATATTCAAACACTTCAAACTGGAGTTGACCGACCGCACCGAGATAAATCTCATTGTATTCGTTGCGATAAACTTGGATCGCCCCTTCTTGCGCGAGTTGCTCTACACCTTTGTGGAAGTGTTTCGACTTGAGCGAGTTGACTGGTGATACTCGCATAAACAACTCAGGTGGGAAAGTTGGCAATGCTTCAAAGGCAATCTTTTGCTTCGATGTCGTAATCGTATCCCCGATTTGATACGTACCTGAATCATAGATCCCGATTACATCTCCTGCGAACGCTTGGTCAACCGTCTCACGATCGTTGGCCATGAGCTGCGTAGACTGGCTCAATTTGATTTTCTTGCCGGTCCGCGTGAGTGTGACGTCCATCCCTCGCTCGAACACACCTGAACAGATCCGGACGAATGCGATGCGGTCACGGTGCGCCGGGTTCATGTTCGCTTGAATCTTAAAGACGAACCCACTGAAATCTTCTGATGTCGGATTGATTGGACCGACGTTCGATTTACGCGCCTCTGGAGCTGGAGACATCTCCAAATAATGATTCAAGAACGCAGTCACACCAAAGTCAACGAGCGCCGTTCCGAAGAATACGGGCGTCAATTTACCGCTTTGGATCGCTTCCACATCAATCTCATTCCCTGCTCCGTCGAGAAGATCGATCTCATCGCGAAGATTCGTCAAGTTCTCTTCAGAAAGGTGGTCAGCGAGCACCGGGTCGTTTACCCCGTCCTCACTTAGTTGAAGGGTCGACTTGTCTCCACGGAACAAATGAACTTCATTTTTCATTCGGTCATAAACACCTTCGAACTGCATCCCGCTGCCGATTGGCCATGTGATGGCAACTGAAGGCATGCCGAGCACTTCCTCAAGTTCTTCCATCAATTCAAGCGGGTCTTTGGCCTGTCGGTCCAATTTGTTCATGAACGTAAAGATTGGAATACCGCGCATACGACAAACTTGGAATAGCTTCTTCGTCTGCGTCTCGATCCCTTTCGCGGCATCGATGACCATGACCGCACTGTCGACAGATGTCAATACGCGATACGTATCCTCACCGAAATCGTTGTGCCCAGGTGTATCCATGATCGACACGACTTTGTCTTGATAGATGAATTGCATGACAGACGATGTAACCGAGATTCCACGTTGCTTCTCAATTTCCATCCAGTCTGATTTGGCGTGCTTTGAATTTTTACGCGCTTTGACGGTACCCGCTTCACGAATTGCACCACCGTGCAAAAGTAACTTCTCTGTTAATGTCGTCTTACCCGCATCCGGGTGAGAGATAATGCCGAATATTCGGCGTCTCTCGACTTCTTGTTTCAATTGGCTCATATACGATAGACCTTTCCTTTCTCGACTCACTTCATGCTTATTCTCGTAGCAACGCTATCTATTCTAACGAAATCGATTGAGTTCGTCTATCCTAACGAGACGTACGCCTTTTGCAAATGGATTCTTTTTTGTATACTAACGATGACAGTAAGTGAATGTATAGAACGGGGGAAAGACGATGCCAGAAAACTTGATGATGTATTTCATTGTATTCTGGGGATTCGTCATGATTGGACTCATGACGATTGGCGGGTACTTCATGTTTCGTAAGTTTTTAAAACGAATGCCGAAAGAAGATGGGCGTTCCCTTTTAGACATTGAGGATGATTATATAGAGAGAACACGTCACTTATGGACACCGGAAACGCGGACCCTGTTAGATCGACTCGTTTCACCGGTTCCAGAACTATTTCGGGACGTCGCCATCCGAAAAATTGCAGGCAAGATTGGTCAGTTCGCCCTCGAATCTCGTGCTAAGAGGATGACGACCGAACTCGTTGTAAAAGGATATATTGCCGCAACGCCGAAGCGAGACCACAAATTCCTAAAAAAAGCGCTGGCCGAAGAACAAATCGACTGGACACCTTACGAACACTATTTTCAGCAGTAAACTCTTTCCATTCAGGTTAGAGTTTTTTTTATTTGTCGAATTGTGCATTTTGCCTATTGGGTCGAAAGTACCTTTTCTTCTAATTTTAATTATATAAACATAACGTTCAATATTTAGACAATATTGAAAACGCTTACAATAAATTGGTATGACCAATATTACAATAATGTTAGTGAATTCGACATGAAAAAAAGGCATGACTCCTCTCATTTTCCCATCGCATAATGGATTTATCTTACAGCTTAGGAGGGGTTTTATGCATGACGTGACACAAGTTACCCAAACGACCAGTAGTCATTCCGCTCAGTCGATTACAGAACATGAGACGTTCCACCAATTGATGCGTGAAAAAAATCGTTTTATCGTTCCCGCTATCATCTTTTCACTTATCTTCTATTTCACGCTCCCCGTTTTGACAAGTTACACCACGATCTTAAATACACAAATTGTTGGTGACATCACTTGGGCTTGGGCCTTCGCTTTCTCCCAGTTTATTATGACGTGGACACTATGCGTGCTCTATAGTCGTCGTGCCCGGCGCTTTGATGCACTCGTGAGACAATTGAAGGAAGAGGTGAAATCATGAACTGGACAGCAATTGCCCTCTTTACCGCCATTGTCGGTCTCACCCTTGTCATTACATATTTCGCCGCTAGAAAAACGAAAACCGCCAGTGATTTCTACACGGCGGATGGTGGGTTGACTGGCTTCCAAAACGGTCTCGCGATTGCAGGGGACTATATGTCTGCCGCCTCCTTCTTAGGAATTGCAGGCATGATCGCACTCGCTGGATTTGATGGCTTTTTCTATTCCATCGGCTTCCTCGTTGCCTATCTCGTTGTCCTCTATCTCGTCGCGGAGCCGCTCCGCAATCTTGGGAAGTATACGATGGCCGACATGATTGCCGCTCGCTTCAATAAGCCACGCGTGCGTGGTGTCGCGGCGATGAATGCCATCGTCATCTCTATTTTTTATATGATTGCCCAGCTTGTCGGTGCCGGTGCATTGATTGAACTATTGCTCGGCATCCCGTATACGACAAGTGTCGTTGTCGTCGGGATATTGATGACAGTCTACGTCGTATTCGGTGGGATGACGGCGACTTCATGGGTACAAATCACAAAAGCCGTCTTGTTGATGATTGGGACAGCCATCATTTCCTTCCTCGTCTTTGCACGATTCGATTTCTCGATCATGACGATGTTCAATGAAGTGAGTAAAGCCACACCGCTTGGTAGTGACTTCTTGAACCCAGGTAACAAATTCAAGCTCCCGCTCGATACGATTTCGTTAAATATGGCGCTCGTCCTCGGTACGGCTGGTCTTCCACACATCTTGATTCGATTCTTTACCGTCAAAGATGCACCTACGGCAAGACAGTCGGTTGTGTATGCAACATGGATCATTGGAGCGTTCTACATTTTGACAATCTTCTTAGGTTTCGGGGCAGCAGCATTTGTCGGACGAGACGCCATTCTCGCCGCAAACCCTGCAGGTAACATGGCGGCTCCTCTCCTTGCTCAAGTACTCGGTGGTGACCTCTTATTCGCCTTCGTGGCAGCCATCGCATTCGCGACCATTCTAGCGGTCGTCGCCGGGCTCGTCTTGTCAGCCGCATCTGCTTTCGCTCATGACTTCTATGGTCACATTATCCGGAAAGGGGAAGCGACAGAGAAGGAACAAGTAAAAGCCGCCCGGATCGCTTCTGTGGCCGTCGCTCTCGTCTCGATGGGACTTGCGT
This sequence comes from Exiguobacterium sp. USCH10, assembly GCF_037619445.1. Lineage (GTDB taxonomy): Bacteria > Bacillota > Bacilli > Exiguobacteriales > Exiguobacteriaceae > Exiguobacterium > Exiguobacterium aestuarii_A. Next base: position 119,352 of record NZ_JAQPZO010000002.1, read on the forward strand.
TCTTCGCTCAATCGATGAACGTAGCGTTTCTCGTGTCACTCGCTTTTGCTGTTGCGGCAAGTGCGAACTTACCTGTCATTCTATTCACGATTTTCTGGAGACGTTTTAACACAGGTGGTGCAATCTGGGGAATGGTCGTCGGTTTGTTCTCTTCTTTAATCTTGGTCGCACTCAGTCCGAACCTTTGGGCACCGGACGGATCAGCCATTTTCATTGGAGAAGCACTTTTCCCACTCTCGAACCCAGGAATCGTCTCAATCCCACTCGGCTTTCTTGCAGCTATCATTGGTACGCTCGTCACGAAGTCCGACGAAGCCGCCGGAAACTACGAACGGATTCTCGTCAAAGCAAACACGGGAATCGATTCGGAGACGGAAGTGGCTGTCACAAAAGAATCGTAAACAAAAATGGAGCGGCCATGAGCCACTCCATTTTTTACGTAATCGCAATTCGTTTATACTTTTGATACATTGCGATTCGCCATGGGACGATCATCCCCCAGGCAATCAAGTAGAACAATCCACCTGTCGAGAAGATATCGACTTCATGCCCGACCCAAACTTTCATCGCCGTACGAATCGCAAGTAGCGCGAACACGACGATAAAAAATGCTTTTGAGCGTGACAAGTACACTTCTCCGTCCCGTTTTTCGAAGTTTGACGTTTTGATGAGGAACAGACTAAAGATTAGCCCGACCGCTAACGCCTCAATTACTTCGACCCACGATAAACGAAATGCGGGAATCAAGAACTGAATCATCCCGGTCGTCATCGCAAGTGGTGGAATTAAGATTTTTTTTGCATTCGTCGGTTTCGCTGATGCTTTCACACGAACGAAACTCGCTACGATACCCATCAATAACGCAACGAGAGTCGACCCCCATAACATTGACATCTCGGTCAACCCCTTAAAATCCGGTGAATCCGACAAGCTCGCTCATCCAAGCAGCGAAGCGGTTCATCCCGTCAAAATATAATAATACGCCGAATGCCATCATCAGATAGCCGCCGACTTTTGCAACTTTTGCACTGTTACGTGCTAAGTACTTGATCTTGCCTACAAACGCGACCATCACTAAGAATGGAATCGCGAAACCGATGACATACGCCAACATGTAACCGAGACCTTGGCTCGGATTGGTTGCCGCAAGTGCAATCACACCTGCTAAAATCGGACCCGTACACGGCGTCCATCCCGCAGCAAAACCAATTCCGATTAATACGGTTCCAAAATAGCCGCTCTTTCGCTCGCCAATGTCCATCTTCTTTTCGCGCATCATAAATTGCGGTTGCCATAGACCGGCCAAAAAGACGCCGAACACGAAAATTAAAATGGCGCCGAACATCCGCAAACTATCTTTATACTGGATGAAGACGTCTGCAATTAACGAAGTCGATAATCCAAGCACGAGAAAGACAATCGAAAAGCCGAACAAGAACGAAAACGTGTGGAACCAAGCTGTACGCTGTTTCAATCCTTCATTTTTTAATTCAGATACGGAAACCCCTGTAATATACGAGAGAAACACTGGATATAACGGGAGCGTACATGGTGACAAAAACGATAAGACGCCCGCCCCAAACGCGAGCCATAATGTGACTTCCATGACGATTTCCACCTTTCACGACCATTATAGCGAAAACCTATTTAAATTGCTCGAATCTTTTCTTTCAGAGCGAAACATCATTTTGTAATTTTTGAAATGGAAATGAAACTTGTCATCTGTAAACGTAGGTGCTAAGATTTGGATATTCTAGTTCGCAAAATTCTAATTTACATGATGGGGGAACGAACGTGGCAGTCACCGCAGCAGATACACTACACCAGGCCATTGAACAGAAACGTGATGAACTGTATAAAATCGCGTCAAAGCACACTTGGACCTCACCAGAAGTCATTCTGGTCAGTCAAGAACTTGACTCTCTCATTACTCGTCATGTCCTCTCAAAGCATAAAAAAGATCAGCATTCAAATTGACCTTGATGGCTCGTCACTCTCCGTGGCGAGCTTTTTTTCCATGGAAAAAGGACACCCGTATAGGTATCCCTTCCAATTCAAGACATCAGACGTTGTCCAGACTGTAATTCATACATTTTTTTGTACAGACCGTTTTGCTTCAATAACTGTTGATGATTCCCACGCTCGACAATTTCTCCACGATGCAGTACCAAAATCAAGTCTGCATCTTGAATCGTTGAAAGACGGTGAGCGATGGCGATCGTTGTACGACCACGTCGCATACGGTCGAGCGCCGTCTGTACGCGTTCTTCCGTCTCGGTATCGATTGAACTCGTCGCCTCATCGAGAATGAGTACTTTTGGATTACGGGCGACCGTTCGCGCAAATGCGAGCAATTGTCGCTCACCGCTCGAAAATGTCGCTCCACGCTCTCCGACAACATGACCGTACCCGGCATCTAATTTCTCGATGAACGTGTGTGCCTGGACAAACTCAGCGGCTTCACGGGCACGTTCTGAATCGATATTTGGATTGAATAACTTTAAATTTTCTTCAATCGTCCCAGTGAATAGAAACGGATCTTGTAGCACCAGTCCGACTTGTTGACGAAGCTCTTGCTCTTCAAATTGTTCGAGTGGCTGTCCGTCAATGGTGATACGACCCGAACCATATGGATAAAAGCGGGTCAACAGGTTGATAATCGAACTCTTCCCACTACCCGTATGGCCTACGAGCGCGACCGTCTCACCAGGTTTTGCAACGAATGAGATTTGCTTTAACACATCGACTTCCCCATCGTAGCTGAACGTCACGTTCTCGAACCGCACTTCACCTTCTGTAATCCGAGCCTCGCCCGGCATTTGTTTTCCTGGTGCCGGCTCATCTGTATCCAAGATTTTAAAGACACGGTCTGCCGATACGACAGCTTGTTGGAATTCACTCAATCGCTGCATAATATCGAGAACTGGTCGGAAAATCCGTTCGATATAGCTGATGAATGCGTAGACGACCCCGACCTGTACTTGCTCACTCATGGAGAGCACCCCGTAATACCCGAGGAGACCGATAATTGAGAAAGCAAGAAGGAGTTCGATGATTGGGCGTAGCAACATACTGTCGAGCTTTAAGTTCCGATATCGTGCCTCTTGATGCGCCTCATTCGTCTCTTCGAACTGACGGATGAGCCGCTCCTCTTGACGAAACTGTTGGATGATTCCCATGCCATTAATCGACTCGTTCAATTGGGCGTTGAGCTGTGACAAGAGGTCCCTCACTTGTGCGAAATATTTCGTTGAAAAACGACGATACGCCCAAATGATGAGCCAGAAGAGTGGCAATAAGACGAGCCCCATCGTCGCTAGTGGTGGTTCCAATATGTATAGGAAAATATACGTCCCAATCAATTGAACAGCCGACTGGACGAACGTACTCATCACACCGACATACAGTTCTTTGACCGCCTCGGTATCATTCGTAATCCGTGACACGAGGACGCCCGCTGGTGTTCGGTCGAAATAGGCGAGCCGCATCCCCATGACGTGACGGAAAATATCCATTCGTATGTTCTGAACAATCTTCAACGCAATCTTTTGAAACGAAATCGACTGCAGATAATCAAACACGATTGCGGATACATGAAGAACCATATAGACCGCGAAGAGTGCGATGACCCAGTTCGTCGGGTAGACACCTGGCGTGACGAACTCATCGATGAACACTTTGATTAAAAACGGACCGGCCAATTTGGCACCTGTCGCAATCAATAGGAAGACGAAAGCGATACTGAGCGACTTTCCGTAACGTGTTGCATAGCTGAGCAGCCGTTTAATGACCTGCCATTCTTGAACATCATGCTTCATCGTGTCCACCCCCTTCTACAATCGCCTCAAGTTGTTGACAATCATACGTTTCACGATACCAACCCGTCTCTTGAAGCAATGCATCATGGCGACCTCGTTGGACGATTTTGCCGTCTTCAATCACGAGAATCTCGTCTGCATGTTCAACAGCAGAGAGTCGATGCGCTACAATCACCCGTGCCTGTTCAGGGTTTCCGACACGGAAGTGTTCGATGATCGACTCTTCCGTCTTCGCATCGACTGCAGATAGCGCGTCATCCAAAATCAAGACGTCCGCTTCAGTCATGAGCGCTCGCGCGATGGAAATCCGTTGTTTCTGTCCACCTGACAACGTCACACCGCGTTCCCCGACAAGCGTCGCGTATCCTTCCGGTAGCCGGATGATATCCTCATGCACCTCCGCGACTTTAGCCGCCTCGATGATTTCTTCCATACTCGCATCGGGTCTTCCGAAAGCGATATTGTTCGCAATCGAATCGGAGAACAAGAAATGTTCTTGTGGCACGACGGCAATTTTGTCCATCAATAATGATTTTTTCACTTGGCGAATATTGATGCCTCCGATTTTAATCTTTCCGTCTTTCACATCATATTCACGGGTCAACAGACGGACAATCGTCGTCTTACCCGCACCTGTCCTGCCGACAATGCCAATCGTCTTTCCGCGCTCAATCCGAAAATGGACATCACGGAGTACAACGGTCTCGTCATAAGCGAAGTGTCGCACATCGACTTCCACTTCTGAATGTGCAAGTGTTGTCGCGGCCATTCGGTCATCTTGAATCTCCGGTTTGACGGCGAGCATTCGCTCGATTCGGTCATACGATGCCCGTCCACGCTCGACAATGTTGAATAACCAACCGAACGCCAGCATCGGCCACGTCAACAGTGCCAAATAGGCAGTGAAGCTAACGATTTGTCCAATCGTCAATTCACCTTGTTCAATCAAGACGGCGCCATACCCGACCGAGAGGATGTAGGACAAGCCAACGATCCCAAAGATGGTCGGATCATATAACGCATCAATTTTGGCGACTCGTACGTTTTTTGCCATAACCTCACTCGATAAGTTCTCAAACGAGTCCACGTCTCGGTCGACTTCCCCGGTCGACTTTAAGACACGAACTCCACTGACACTCTCTTGCACTTTGTCATTCAATTCTGAAAATGCTGCTTGGGCGACGCCAAAGCGGCTATGTAACATCTTCCCATACCTTGTCGTCAGAGCGACCATGATCGGCAGAGGGAGTAAAGCAACGAGTGTGAGCTTCCAACTGATCGTCGTGATCATCGTAATGATGACGAACGTCCCAAGCGTCACGCTATCGACGAGTGTCAATATTCCCGCACCTGCCGTCATCGATACGGCCTGCACATCATTCGTCGCGTGGGCCATCAGGTCGCCGACACGTGACTTTTTGTAAAATCGTTGATCGAGATCGGTAAAGTGCCGATACAGTTGGCTACGTAACATTCTCCCTAGTCGAATCGAAGCACCAAAAATGAAATAGCGCCAAAAGAAGCGGGCAACATAATTCCCAATCCCGACTGCTGCGAGACCCCCGAGTAACATCCAAAGCGTATTCGACGAGAGTGAACCTCGGTTGATTTCGTCGACGATTCGGCCAATGATACGCGGTGGAATCAATTCTAGCCCTGCCACGAATATGAGTAAGACGATGCCGAGTGCATACGTCTTCCACTCGAGACGCAAAAACCAAGACAATTGTTTAAATACACGAATATGAAACGCCCCCTTTGTCTTTATATGAAGATTATTCATTAATCGTAGCGAAAGTTTGTTCGATTGTCTAACAAAAAGAGGAAACAAAAAAGCACTTCGGATACCGAAGTGCTCTCGTGATTGATTATGATTTCTTTTCGTTTTTCATCTGCACGTTCATGGCGCGCATCACTTGGTTGACTTTCTTCTGTGATGGCTTTTGACCCATTTGCATCATCAACGTACGAATCATATCTTCATTGATTGGCGGGTTCTGTTCAAGGTAGTTCATCATGTATTTACGCGCGATGAAAAATCCGATCGCGATACCCCCGATGAGTGCTGCCACGACAAGAAGAATCCAGAATAATGTACTCAAGGCTTTACCTCCTCTACCATATGAAACATCGTTTTTTACTATACACTAAATTGACCAACTTCGCTAGTCGTCCAGAAAAAAAGTGACGACCAAACGAATGGTCGTCACGAGAATTTTGAATTCGATTAAAGCGATTTTACTGCATTGACGACGTTGTCGACTGACATGCCGTATTCTTTCATGAGGAGGTCCCCAGGTGCAGATGCTCCGAATTTGTCGATTCCGAGTACTTTCCCACCGAATCCTACATATTTGTACCATCCAAGTGTCGCACCCGCTTCAAGTGATACACGTTTCGTGATTGAAGATGGAAGGACAGACTCTTTATATTCAGCAGATTGTGCTTCAAAGAGTTCCCATGATGGCATCGATACGACTGCCGCATTCACGCCTTCAGCCGCAAGCTGCTCACGCGCTTCAACGAGGACGTGTACTTCAGAACCCGTACCGAGCAAGAGGACGTCTGCATCTTTCGATTCACCTGCAACGACGTATGCTCCTTTTGCTGCCGTTTCAACCGATGTGCCTTCGAGCTCTGGCAACGCTTGACGTGTCAAGACGAGGAGTGAAGGTGTCGTTTTCGATGTTACCGCTTGTTTCCAAGCAGCGATTGTTTCTTTCCCGTCTGCCGGGCGAAGAACAGAGAGGTTCGGCATCGCGCGGAAACTCATTAAATGTTCAACTGGCTCGTGTGTTGGGCCATCTTCACCAACTGCAATTGAGTCGTGTGTCAAGATGAACGTTGACGGAAGTCCCATGAGTGCAGCAAGACGAACTGCCGGGCGAAGGTAATCCGAGAAGACGAAGAATGTCGCACCGTATGGAAGGACGCCACCGTGAAGTGCCATTCCGTTTACAGCTGCCGCCATTGCGAACTCACGTACACCAAACCAGATGTTACGTCCAGCTGGATCTTCATCGAAGTCCACTGCACCTTTAATCATCGAGTTGTTTGACCCGGCAAGGTCAGCAGATCCACCGAAGAGTGTCGGGACTGCTTTCGCGATTGCGTTTAAGACTTCACCGCTCGTTTGACGTGTTGCTTTTTTCGAACCGATTTCGAATGTTGGCAACTCGTTGTCCCAACCTTCAGGAAGTTCGTTGTTCATCGCACGCTCGAACTGTGCACCGAGTTCTGGGTGTGCCGCTTTGTATGCTTCTACGAGTTCGTTCCAGTCTGACTCATATTTTGCGCCAGGCTCGACAACTTTCTCCTTGAATAAGTCATATACTTCGTTTGGTACGTAGAATGACTCGCCTTCCCATTTATAGAACTGTTTCGTCAATTCGATTTCAGCATCTCCAAGTGGAGCACCGTGTGATGCCGATTTACCTGATTTGTTCGGTGAACCGAATCCGATGACCGTTTTCACTTCGATTAATGTCGGTTTTGACGTTTCAGCCTTCGCTGCATCGATTGCTTTTGCGATTGAATCGATATCTGTTCCGTCTTCGACACGAATGACTTGCCATCCGTACGCGTTAAAACGGTCTTCTACGCTTTCAGAGAACGACTTGTGAAGATCGCCATCGAGTGAGATATCGTTTGAATCGTAAAGAACGACGAGTTTACCGAGCTTCAAGTGACCAGCGAGTGATGCCGCTTCTGCCGATACACCTTCCATCAAGTCTCCGTCTCCGCAAATTCCAAACGTGTAGTGGTCAACGACGTTGAACTCGTCGCGGTTGTAAGTCGCTTCTAAATGCTTCTCTGCCATGGCCATCCCGACAGCCATTGCAATCCCTTGTCCAAGTGGTCCCGTCGTCGCATCGACACCAGCCGTATGACGGTATTCTGGGTGACCAGGAGTCTTCGAGTCCATTTGACGGAATGATTTAAGGTCGTCCATCGACAAATCATATCCAGACAAGTGAAGGAGCGAGTACAAGAGCATCGATCCATGACCTGCCGAAAGAACGAAACGGTCACGGTTGAACCAGTTTGGATTTTTCGGGTTGTGACGCATTTTGTCTGTCCAAAGTGTGAACGCCATAGGTGCAGCACCCATCGGCATCCCTGGGTGACCAGAGTTCGCTTTTTGGACCGCATCAATTGAAAGCGTCCGGATCGAGTTAATCGCTAATAATTCTTTAGTAGTTGTTTCCACTAATTTCATCCTCTCTGTGTTAAGAAGGTTTTCTACCCGTCATATTTTATCACACTCATTCGTGTGTCACAACTAATTAATTAGTATAACACATTAAGTGAAATCGTTTCCTTCAATTGCCTTAAAAAAACTGTAATCCGTTCGTCTGATGTCCGTTCGTGTATAACAAAAATGCACATCCTATACGAAATAGGATGTGCATTCAGCATCACTCGCCACGATAGCGTTTTTGATCTTCTTTCAACTTCTCCGGGGTGACGTCGTTCCCATCTGGATCGACGACCTTCATCCCCATCATTTGTGACTTGAACGATTGACGGAACGCCTTCAAATATTCTTGACGCAAGTCTTGTTGTTCGTTCATTTCATCTTGAGACAGTCCTTCTGTCTTCGCTTTGTTGGCGAGGAAATTGATTCGCTCCAATTGTCCTGGTGCTAACATCTGACTCGCCCCCTCTCTAGTGAATTTGTTCTTATACTTTACAAAATCAGAGAGGAAGAATCAAGTTTCAGCTACTGACTGGTGCTCGAGATACCGTCGATTGACGGTCGCTTTCGACACTTCATAACCGAATCCACGGAGGGTTGCCGCAATCTCAGCAAACGTCAACCCGCGCTCGCGCAGTTGGATAATCTCCTCGATCGGCACTTCGATTCGATGTCGCCCACCTTGATCGTTATTTTGAATATTGCGCTGTGGGTTAAATCCGTTGGCGACGGCACGGCGCATCCCGCGAGAAATTTTAGCGTTGTGAATTTTACGTTGATACTCTTCCACAACACTGACAATCTCTAATACCATTTTTTCGGCATCGGAAACGACATAGTCCGACGTCGATTGCATCGTCAGCAACCGAACGTCATGTTTCATCAATGTGTGCAAGATGGCAATCTTGGCATTCCCTCGTCCCAGGCGACTGTCGTCCGTGACAAGTACGGCATCCAAATCAGACATCGACACATGGTCAAGCAAATCAAGAAGCCCCTGTCGATTCACTTCATATCCACTTTCTTGCTCCGTGATGATTTCTATGACTTCTGCCCCTAGTTGCGAAGCCAGATGCTGTAATTCATCGACTTGTCGACTGAGTGATGTCTCTTGGGTGGACTTGTTCGTCGATACCCGACAATAGATGACGACTCGCATCGCATCACTCCCTTTCATCGCATTCATTCCTTACGATACACAGTTCGAGAACGGTTCGCAATGATCAACAATCACTCAGCGGCATACCATTTTGTTTTTCGTTCATTATGCTCTTCTCGCTCTGCCATAATTTGTGCTTCGAGTGATTCCGCTTGGACATAAGCGACTTCTTCTTCAATCGTACGTTCCTCCGTAGTGACGATTGGTTCGACTACTGCCGGTTTCCCTCGCATCTCCCCTGCCAAATAAAAAGCGAACATCCCGACCAAGAGCATCCCGACTAAAATGATTCCGTTAAGTGTGTCTTTCATGATTGCATTGCCTCCTGTATAAGAATATATGTTCGTTAGAACGTTTGTTCGTTTATCTGTTCTCATCATAAAACAAGAACCCGTGTTCGGTCAACACAAAAAAACGAACGAATGTTTGTACGCTCATGTGTTCTTGTGTTACACTAGACACATAAAGAATAGGATGCGTTTGCAGGTTATTCGATTACATCGAGGTGAACATAATGAAAAAAATGTCAGCGCGACAACAACAGATTCTTGATTTCATCAAAGACGAAGTTCGGGCAAAGGGATATCCGCCTTCTGTTCGTGAAATTGGAGAAGCCGTCGGCCTTGCTTCTAGTTCGACCGTACACGGTCACTTAGATCGTTTGGAAAAACGCGGGTTGATCCGTCGAGACAAGACGAAACCTCGCGCGATTGAAATTTTGACTGAAGATATGCCGGCAATGGAAGAGCAAGAGTCCGTCATGTACGTACCGGTCATCGGTAAAGTTACTGCCGGGACACCGATCACCGCCATCGAGAACGTGGAAGAGCACTTCCCGCTCCCAGCACATATCGTCGGTTCAGATAATGTATACATGTTGTCTGTTTCTGGGGATTCGATGATCAACGCAGGCATCTTAGACGGAGACCGTGTGCTCGTCCGCCAGCAGAGCACGGCCGACAATGGAGAGATTGTCGTTGCCATGACCGATGAGGGCGAGGCGACTGTGAAACGGATTTATAAAGAAGCTTCAAAAGTCCGTCTTCAACCGGAAAACGATGAGTTGGAAGCGATGTATTTTGACAACGTCTCGATTTTAGGGAAGGTCATCGGTGTATACCGGACGATTCATTAATGGCTAGTGGCAAGACCCATACCCGAACGAATCTCGTGGCAACCGGCGCACTTGCGGTTGCCACGCCTTTTATTGACATCGATATTCCGTTCGCATTGATCATCGGTGCGATTATCGGTACACTCTGGCTCTCCCCAGACCTTGATTTAAAATCAGATGCCTATTACCGATGGGGTCCACTTAAATTCATATGGCTCCCATACGTAAAGCTCATGCCGCACCGTTCGCTCTTTTCGCATTTACCTGTTTTGAGTGATCTGATTCGGATTGCGTACATCGGCTTTCCACTCATTCTGCTTTTGCCTTTCACAGCATACGAAGCAGAAATCCGGTCGTGGGTGGACGTACACGGCATGTCGTTCTTCTTAGGTCTCGTATTTGCAACGACACTGCACACGACGCTCGACTATACATCGACATTTTTTAAAAAAGCATTTTGATCAACCAAAAGGACCACCTACCGTTTTTTTGCGGAGGTGATCCTTTTTTACTTGAATGCCATAGTAAACGAAAGAGCACGGAATGATCTTCAGCTGAAGGTCATTCCGTGCTCTTTTTGCATATCTCTTCTATTAGTAAAGCGTCATGTACTGATCGCGTTCCCACTCCGTGACTTGCATACGGAACATATCCCACTCGATTTCTTTCAATTCGAGGAAGTGTTCGCCGATATGCTCACCGAGTGATTCCATCACGACTTTGTCCGCACGAAGGACTTCGAGTGCGTCGAAGAGCGTTGCCGGAAGATCGTCGATCCCGTTCGCTACACGCTCTGGCTTGTCCATCACGTAGATGTTGCTGTCGATTGGTTTTGGTGCATTCAAATCTTTTTCGATTCCGTCAAGACCTGAAGCCAAGAGAGCAGCAAGTGCGAGGTACGGGTTCGCTGCTGGGTCAACCGAACGTACTTCGATACGAGTCGAGAGACCACGTGCTGCTGGTACACGTACAAGTGGTGAACGGTTGCGTGCACTCCATGCAACGTAGCAAGGTGCTTCGTAACCAGGTACGAGACGCTTGTAAGAGTTCACAGTCGGGTTACATACTGCTGTGAACGCACGAGCGTGCTCCAAGATACCAGCTGTGAACGCGCGAGCTGTGTCTGAAAGTTCCATGTCGCCATTTGGATCGTAGAAGACGTTTGTGTCGCCTTTGAAGAGTGACATGTTCGCGTGCATTCCTGAACCGTTCACCCCAAAGAGTGGTTTTGGCATGAATGTCGCATGAAGACCATACTTCGCAGCGATCGTCTTAACAACGAGCTTGAACGTTTGGATGTTATCTGCCGTTGTGACAGCATCTGCGTATTTGAAGTCGATTTCGTGTTGTCCTGGTGCAACTTCGTGGTGTGATGCTTCGATTTCAAAGCCCATGTTTTCAAGTTCGATGACGATTTCTTTACGGCAGTTTTCACCGAGGTCAACTGGCGCCAAGTCGAAGTATCCACCTTGGTCGTTGAGTTCAAGTGTCGGACGACCTGATGCGTCTTTCTTGAACAAGAAGAACTCTGGCTCTGGTCCAACGTTGAACGCTGAGAAGCCAAGTTTTTGCATTTTCTCAAGGTTACGTTTGAGTGTACCGCGCGGGTCACCACTGAATGGTGTACCGTCTGGGTTATAAATATCACAAATTAAGCGAGCGACTTTTCCGCTGCCATCTGTCCACGGGAAGACAACCCATGTGTTGAGGTCTGGATATAAGTACATGTCTGATTCCTCGATGCGGACGAATCCTTCGATTGACGATCCGTCAAACATCATCTTGTTATCAAGTGCTTTGTCCAATTGGCTGATCGGTACCTCGACGTTTTTGATTGTTCCGAGGATATCCGTGAATTGAAGACGAATAAAGCGTACGTCTTCCTCTTGTGCGATGCGTTTAATGTCTTCTTTTGTGAACGTTTTTCTGGCCATGGTAAAATGTCCCCTCTCACATTGTGTAATGGTTGATGTGTGCGGCGTTATCGATAAAAACGTGAAAGCTCGCCTTGAATGAGCGACGTCTTATTGAAACGACCGGCTTCTTGAAGCTGTGTTTTCAACAAATGATGTAACTCTTTTTCCGAAACCTTTGGTGCTTCATTGACCGGTGCGGCCGGAGCAGACGTTTCCGCTTCTTTTTCACCTTCTTGCTCTAACATGTGACGAATTGCCGCCAAATTAAAGCCTTGGTCAATGTAATCCTTGATTGCGAGTAGACGTTCGACATCATTAAAGGAATAAAGCCGTCGTTTCGATTCCGTCCGACTAGGCGAAATCAGACCCTGTTCTTCATAATACCGAATCTGTCTACCAGTCAGTTGCGTCAGATCTTGGACGATTCCAATCGGAAACAACGGGTTGGAGCGACGAAATTGATCAGCCATCCTTACCCCTCCTTTTCTGTCTCACAATGTGAGAATAATACATGACAACAATCCTGTCAATAGATGTTAAGAAAGTTAACATGACAGAACGGTTACAAATGTGCTTGTTGATTTTGGTCGTTAAATTCGACCAGTCCTTTATCGTGTAATTGGCTCAACGCCAACATAAGCGCGACTTTCACATGAGCATACGTCAGACCACCTTGAACATACGCTGTGTATGGTGCCCGGAGTGGTCCATCCGCTGACAGCTCGATTGATGAACCTTGGATGAACGTCCCTGCTGCCATGATGACATCATCCTCATATCCAGGCATATAGGCCGGAACGGGTAACGCATGAGCGTTTACCGGTGATGCCATTTGGATGCTTTGACAAAACGCGATCATTTTCTCACGGTCGCGGAACGTTACTGACTGAATCAAGTCCGTTCTTGGAGTCGAATAATGTGGGTCAGTCTCAAACCCAATCAACGATAAAAGGCTTGCCGTCAAGTGTGCCCCTTTCAATGCCTGTGCGACAGTATGAGGAGCCATATAAAAGCCTTGATACATTTCTTGAAGCGAATAGAGCGATGGTCCGGCTTCACTCCCGATACCTGGAGTCGTCATCCGGAACGAACAACGTTCAATCAGTTCTTTCGTTCCTGCGATATACCCTCCCGTCTTCGCCAATCCCCCTCCTGGGTTTTTGATAAGAGAACCCGCCATCAAGTCTGCACCGACGTGAGTCGGTTCGATCGTCTCGACAAATTCACCGTAGCAATTGTCAACGAACACATACACATGCGGATGCGCCGCTTTGATGCGTTCGATGGCGATCTTGATTTCCTCGACTGGAATACTGCGACGATTCGCATATCCTTTCGAGCGCTGAATCCCGACGAGTTTCGTCTCCGGACGAATCCGTTCGATGACGCGGTCGATGTCGATTTCACGTTCCTCTTTTAATTCGACAGTATCGTAATGGACACCAAGCTCTTTTAAAGAGCCGCGACCGTCCCCACGGATACCGACGATTTCCTCGAGCGTGTCGTATGGCTTCCCTGTGATATACAGCAATTCGTCACCTGGTAGGAGGACACCGAACAAGGCAATCCCGATCGCATGCGTACCCGAGATGATTTGCGGACGGCATAATGCGAGCTCTGCTCCGAACACATCTGCATAAATCGACTCGAGCGTGTCACGACCGAGATCATCATATCCATACCCTGTCGTCGGATTAAAATGGAAATCCGATACTTTGTGCTTTTTAAACGATTCGAGAACACGATACTGGTTGAACTCAGCCGTCTCTTCAATCTTCTCAAAAAATGGTTTCACTCGTGCCTCGGCCTTTTTCACATACGGCGCGAGTGCATCATAATGTTCAATCTTTTCTTGCCACATACTTACACCTCAAATTGTTTTAGCGTCGCATATAGACGCGTGTCTTCTCTCATATAGCCTACCAACTCGACAGAACCGTCATCCAAGAAGTTTTCTTCAAGACGGTACATCGCCTCTTTGGCTGGGTGGTAATGTTCAAAAGCCGTCACCGGTAAGACGACGTGGACCTTTGTTAAAATGTCCGAGATTTTATCTTCGAGTGCACCAGTCAACTGTTCGATATCTTCTGATGCAATCGCAGAGATCAACAGCGGTCCACCGACGAAGTCTTCCGTGAGCCGGTCTTTCTTATTATATACCTCGAGTTGTGGGACCTCACTCGCACCGAGTTCTTCCAATACCGCATTCGTCGTATCGATTTGGTTCAAATAATGTGGGTTCGATGCATCGATGACGTGGAGGATCAAATCAGCACCGACCACTTCTTCCAAAGTCGAACGGAAAGCGGCAACGAGTTTCGTCGGCAAGTCACGAATAAATCCGACCGTATCGGTAATCAACACTTTTCCACCACGTGGAAGTTCAAGTTCACGCGTCAACGGATCAAGTGTTGCGAACAACTCATCCTGTTCATACGTATCTGCATCCGTCAATCGGTTAAAGATTGTCGACTTCCCGGCATTCGTATACCCGACGAGCGCGACCTGGAAGACGCGATTTTCTTTCCGACGTTCCCGGTAGCGATCTCGGTGTGCGACCGTTCCTTCGAGTTGCTTTGTAATCTCATCGATGCGACGCTTGATGTGGCGACGGTCCGACTCAAGTTTTGTCTCACCCGGTCCACGAGTCCCGATCCCACCACCGAGTCGCGAGAGCTGTGTCCCTTGTCCGATGAGACGTGGTAGTAAATAGTTCATCTGCGCGAGTTCGACCTGCAATTTCCCTTCGCGCGATTGCGCACGGCTCGCAAAGATGTCTAAGATGAGCTGCGTACGGTCAATCAGCTTCATCTCATCCGGGTCGTTCAAGGCGATGCGAATGTTCTTCGACTGAGCCGGTGTCAACTCGGCGTTGAAGATTAACAAATCCGGCTCGAACTGTTCGACGAGCATCGCGAGCTCTTCAATTTTCCCTTTCCCGATAAAGGTACGACGGTCGACTTGCTGACGTTTTTGGTCGAGTCGTGCGACGACTTCACCTTGCGCCGTATCCACGAGTTCGACGAGCTCGCCCATCGACTGTTCATATGTCCAATCATCGACATTCGGTAACTGACAGCCGACGATGACAACTTTTTCACGTTCTATCATGTAATCCCTCATTCCATAAAGTCTCACCTTTCATCTTACCACGAATCAACGTATAGAGAACGTCCGTTTGTGGTAGGATAAAAGAAGAAGGAGGCTCGACCATGACGAAACGTAGAAAAGACTATCCGCTCCCGGAATTTATCGAAACGTACTTGTATCATCTCGGAGCAAGCGGCCGTCAACCCTCGACGCTAAAACGATATCGCTACGACTTGATTGACGTGCATAAGTACTTTCACGACCACAATGTCGAACTGAACGAACCGACGGACTGGTTAGACGTCCCCATCGAATCGTGGAAGACGTTTGTGAATGACTTTTTAATCGAAGAGAAGCACTATCAACAGGCGACCGTCGCTCGAATCGTCACGGTCATCAATAGCCTGACCCACTTTTTAAATCCGCTTCGGAAGAAGATGCTTGCCTACTCGCAACCGGCACATACGTTGTCCATCGACCAAATCGCACTCGAGTCTGAATTCGATCGTCTTGTTCATACGATTCGTTCGACGAGGGGCTTGAGCGAGAATCAGTTGCAAGCCCACCCATATCTCGTCAATCGGAACGAACTGATTGTGACGCTCTTCTATAAGTACGGCTTGCGCGTCCATCACATCATTCGTTTGCGTATGAGCGACCTGCATCTGGCTGATCACACCTTTGACGTGTATGACCGTCTCGGGAACCAGTTCACGTTGAAGCTCTCGCAAGAAGACCAATCGTTACTCATGAACTATTTGGCCGACATCCCGACACCGGTGCGACCACGCTGGTACTCGGAAGACCCAGTCTTCGTCTCATTCGATTTCGCAAGGATGACATTCCGCTGGGTGTATGCGAAGAATCAACCGAAGCAATTGACGATCGTCATGATCACGAAGATGATGCGACAGCTAAATGAACGGAGCGGACTCGCACGATCGGTCACCCCGTCAATGCTTCGAAACGCTCATGTGTTAAAGACATATGCGAGCGATATGACACCATCCGAGCGGATGAACCTTACCTGTATGCATAAAGAATCTTCCCTTCGCCGTTACGAACAGGCGTATGAAGAGTTTGGAACTGAATTATTCGAGTCAGACGAAAGACCCGCCCTCTCGTGAAGGACGGGTCTTTGTCATGTAACTCAAGTGTATGGAGGAAAATACGAATCCACTTCAAATTGATCGTTCGAATCATCATATAACTCAATATAATATCTCATCTTCTATTCTCCTCGTCATTGCCATCCATGTTCAATTCGACCAATTCTAAGAATGAGTCCTGCAATTCATTCTCCGTATCTTGTGAGTCTAGGAGTAACTTAGGCTCAATCTCGCTATCATTTAGCGTGGAACTTCCGTCAATAATCCCTAGCATATGAGAGACTGTATCAATCATGATTTGTTCCATCATCTTTAATAAGATTTCCTTTTCTTCTGGATTAGAGTTTTGATATAAATTCCAAAACGCATCCATGTTTGAATCCACTTCTACCGTCTCATACATTTCTTTATATTCATCGATTCCTTCTCTGATTACCGTTTCATAAATCGCCCTAACAAATTCTTGATTCACGTCAGTCATTATTTCCTCTCCATTCATCCTGCAACAACCCATAAACAACATGATCAACGTAACGGTCATACAGCCATTCTGCATCTCGAATGACTCCCTCTTCTCTAAAACCAAGTCGTTCCGGGAGTGCGCGGCTTTTTACATTTTCAGTCGCGACTCGAATCTCAATTTTATTTAGTTTAAGGTCTCGGAACCCGTACTCGATGATGGTCTCCAGCGCTCGACTCATGATGCCTTTCCCCTGAAATTCTTGTCCGAGCCAGTAACCAATTGTGCCACATTGAATCCCACGATCGATTTCGTTAAATCCGATTGTCCCGGCAAGCACGCCTTTATAGATCACAGCGAATGATTTTGGGAATCCACCCGTCTCAATCAGTCCTTTAATTCGTCCTTCTATGTTTCGCTTCGAGTCTTCTACTGTTTCAATGTAGTCAAGCCAACCGAGCCACTCTCGGAGATAAGGCTTCGATGCCATCGTCAGGTCAAACAGCGCGTCTGCATCGTTTACATTAAACATTCTCAGTGTGATATCGTTATTTAATTTATATTCAAGCATATGGATCCATCCTTCTCAGTCATCAAATGATGTATTTTCTTTTTTATATGTCACTGCAATCTTAATTGGGTTGATGACATGTGCACTTAGTCTTTCAAACGTAGCAATTAAGCTATATTGAACAATGTCCAACTCAAAAATCTCTTGTATGTATGAGGTTTGCCAACTCGCTTCAAAATACCACTTGAAATGTTCTCTATAGTCCCAACCGTCACTCGATCCGACGATATGTAACTCTTTTTCATAGAATTGCGGTTGAAGCACCAGTTCTTCTTGATTACCGTCTGATAAGATACAGATAGACCCATTCGGCATTACTGCCTGTTGAAGGTTCATGAACCCTTCGTTTCTAGCAGAACACTCCATGCCATAATGGTAGTGGCTGTCCTTCACCTCGTTCGGGGCGTATACCTGTTCAACTCCAAACCGATAAGCTAATTCTCTTCGATTCGAATCTGGCTCGATTGCATCAATCTTCTTCACACCATAATAATTTCTTAAGTAATATGTTGCGAGTAAGCCCATCGTCCCCAATCCAGAAACAATGACCGAATCGGTAGAGGATGGTGCTAATTTTCTAACCCCTTTCGCTGCATCACATGACAAAATCGCTAGCAACGCCGTTTTATAATCCACTTCCGGTGGAACATAAAACGCTTTCTGTGCAGAGACGATCCCGTATGTTTGTTGTCCATAAAAAGCAATCACCCGGTCGCCAACATGGAGTGTCGTGACATCCTCCCCCTTATCTACAACCCTTCCATAACTCTCATATCCCACTTTACGGGGATAGTTCGGACTCGAATCAGTTAAATCCGTTTCGTCATATTGAGGTAGCTCTGCCCCAACACTAATGGCGGTAGCGATGGTTTCAATCAAAACTTGATCTGCTTCAAGAGCAGGTACTCGTGTTGTAACCCACTCCAACTTCTTTTTACCTACGAGTTTCAAAGCTTGTTGAATCATTTCACCCTCCTAATATTAACAATTGCGACCATATGACAAGTTTACAGAATTAATCAAATTTTGTATAATTATTTTTATATCATTTTATGAAGAGGTGAAAATGTGTAAAAACGATTCGTCGAACCCACCCAATTGAATAGATTCGGAGGAGATTTGTGATGAAATCGTTTTATACACTGCTCGTTAGCCAATGGCTCGCCAATATTGGCGATGTCCTATACATCGTCGCGCTCATTGCCTCGTTGTATCAACAAACCGGTTCCGCTCTCATGGCGGCCAGCTTCCCGATTGCCGTGACTGCCGGTATGACACTCAGCGGACTCTTTTTCGCCCGTATCCTCAGCCGCTACTCGCTAGGGAAAACGCTCGTCCTGTCACAACTGATGAAGACGGTCACCCTTGTTCTCGTTCTCTTCACGGATTCGATTCTAGTTCTCGGTCTTGTCGTGTTGATCGCTTTCCTCGATGGGTTCGCACGTCCCATCCAAGCGTCATTCATCCCAAGATTGACGACGAATCGTCAACAAGCGAACAGCCTCATGCAAGGTTCCAATCAGTTCATCCAGCTCGCCATGTGGCCGCTCGGGACGATGCTCGTCTCTTTCACCTCGAGCGCTCTCGCATTAGTCGTTTCCCTCGTTCTCTTCGTCCTTTCCACGATTGTGACGATTTACTTCAATCAATCGCTTACGGAAGACATCGTCAATGATGGAGCGGAAGAATCGATTACCTTACGCGCTAGTCTTACTTATGTAAATACGTCACCATTCGCCCGTCATGTGACATGGTTTGTGACGTATGAATCATTTGTCAGCACGCTCTGGATTTCGGCATTGCTTCTCGTCTATCTCGAACGACATCTACAAGTCGATACGGGCTGGTGGGGGACGCTCAACGCAACATTTTTGATCAGTATGATTGCGGCGAGTGCCCATCTTTATCGGTCTCGACGAGCGCCATCGTTACCGTCGACCGCTATCTTATCCATTGTTGCCGCCCTCTTGTTCGGCATGACTGCACATCTCGCGTTTGCGATTTTGGCGTTAGTGATTCAAGGCGCAGCTACACAAATCCGCATCATCCAGACGAACACCGTCATTCAAGAACAGATCCCGGCTACTCAGCTCCCTTACGTATATAGTGTGCAACAAACGGGATACGCACTCGCATTCAGTGTAGGGAGTTTGCTGTTCGGTCTTCTCGCCGACGGACTACCGATTGATTCGATTTACCTTCTCGGAGCACTTTTGACCCTTCCGTTGATTTGGATCGGACGATTAACTGAACAGTCCATGTTAACCGTATCATCTGTATAAGCAACAGGCGCCTTCTCTAAAAGAGGGCGCCTGTTGTATAGAATTTTCCACCGAAATAAATAGTTGGACGTTCTATTCAATTACAATCCAGTGTTTAATTTTCCCTATTCGTCACTCCCGTATTGAAATACTCCTACGCCATAGCCTTGCTTCATATCTCCTAAAATAAAAAGTGACAGAATACACGCTTCGGTCTCAATCAAAAAACGAATTCCTTCTAATTCTCCACTTGCCTCAATCATCGTAACCAATTGAAGAAGTTCAACTTCAGATACATTTGAAAAATTGCAAGTCATCATATAGTCATTCGACCACATCCATTTTTCATTATGTTCAATACTGTACTCACACTTTGTCTAATCTGCCCATTTTTTGAGATCAGATAGAAATCGATTATTCTTCGACAGCACCTGAAAAGAAGAGACGTCTAGGAATGTAAATAGTCGAGAGATGAACGATGGGGCCGATGTCACTTTTGGTAACCCAAATTCCCTCCAGTTGCTGTCCGACGGTAAGTTAAACACTCTTTCACTCTTCAGTGAATACGAATCAGGATCATGAAAGTCGTGACTATGAGCACATAAGAAATCAACAGTCGAGATACTTTGTTCATTTGGATAATCGACTCGTGCATGTGTTGAATAGATCGCACGACGATACGGATCATACAAAAAGAGAAGCTGTCCCTCTATATAAACGCCCAACGGCAAGGTCAAGTCAACGTACCGAAGTCGTCCTAATTGTGACTTTGTGACAATCACGTCAAGTTCACAATAGTCTGTGACTCGATACGAACCGACAGGCAATCGACTCAAATAGTCTGTTTTCAATGTGAACAGATCCATTGTCTGAAATACAATCACTTTTAGATGCTCAACGTATATTTCATCAAAATTCAATTTAGATTCCCCTTTCTCACAATGGATAAGACAAACTGTAGCGATTCATATCGTATACTAAAAGAAACAAATGATCGGAGTGATTCCCATGTCGAAGCTTTCGCACGAAGAAATTCTTGAGTTACTAAATACGTTAGAGTCTCGCTTCACCGAAAACGTTGAACGTCATCCTGACGTTGTCTGGTCAGACGTATTGGAACAAATTCAAGTTAATCAGGACAAGTTGACTACACTCTCCTTAATGGAACAGACCGGCGGAGAACCAGACGTGATTCGTCTCCCAAACGGAGATCTCGCTTTTTGCGACTGTTCAGTCGAGAGTCCGAGCGGTCGACGAAGCCTCTGTAATGACGAATCCGCTCTTGAGGCACGTAAAAAGAATAAGCCCGTCGGAAGCGCGGTCGCCTTATCTGAACAGATGGGCATAACCCTTCTCGACGAAGAAACATACCGACATTTACAAACGCTCGGCCAATTCGATTTGAAGACGTCGAGTTGGATTCTGACACCGAATGAGATTCGTCAAAAAGGCGGCGCCTTGTTCTGCGACCGCCGTTATGATCACACTTTTGTCTATCACAATGGTGCAGATTCTTATTATGCCGCTCGAGGATTTAGAGGGATACTCATGATTTAAGCAAGGCATTGCGCCTTGTTTCTTTTTTATCGGAATAACCAACTAAGGAATTGCGGAATATACATGATGAAAAACAAACTGACAGGAATCGTTGCAAGTAATCTTAACACCCACATAATTCTACTTTTTAACTTCCGAGAGTAGAACAACAATGCACCGAACGTAATCGCATTCGCTGTTACATTTGGTTCTTCTATGTTGTTTTCAATCATTTGCATAAGAAAGGCTTTCCATCCTGGAAAGGATTCAAGGGCGAACGATTCACCGAAACTCGGTGTAAGATTGTATTTCAACCTCACAAACCAGGCTCCTATGTAAACAGAGATGAATAAGATTGCGTAGGACATGAGGGCGAAGTTCCACAATTTCTCTTTCCAACCCTCACACCGAAAGTACAAGACATACATCACAATCATGACGCTAAAGATCACATTTATGATGAATGGTGGTGAAATGGTTAGAATGGAAAACGTCTCTCGATTTAACACCATTCCCACTTGAAATATTCCTTGCTGAAACATAGCCTTTCCTCATTTCTGATATGTACTGATTAAATCAAGTTACGGTAATTGAAATATTTAAAAAATACGTTATATTTCGACTTACTCTATCTGCGCTCTATCTGAATATACTCGATTTCACGTGCAAATCCATCAAAAAACTGCAGACAGATTGTCTGCAGTCCTCATTCATGCGTGTAGTGTCACATTCAACTCTTCCGCTACCTTTTTGAACGCCTCGAGTGCACGTTCAAGGTCATCTCGCGTATGCTCCGCTGTGACGATGGTCCGGATGCGTGCTTTTCCGCGCTCGACCGTCGGGAAAGCGATACTCTGTGCGAATACACCATGCTCTTTCAGTTTGTCCGAGAACGTATGCGCAAGTGTTTCTTCACCAAGCATGACCGGAGTGATCGGCGTCGTCGCATGTCCGATATCGAAGCCGAGGTCGCGTAGTCCGTTCTTGAAGAATTCCGTGTTCGCCCACAACTTGTCGAACAACTCTTCTTCCTCTTTCATGACACGGATCGCTTCACGGTTCGCCGCTACGACTGCCGGTGGATGTGATGTCGAGAAGAGGAACGGACGACCTTTGTGGATCAAGTAATCGCGTACGTCTTGCGAGCAGGCAACATACCCGCCTAAGACACCGATTGCTTTTGAAAGCGTTCCGACCTGTAACGCGACACGACCGTCCAAACCGAAGTGGTTGACCGTTCCGCGACCGTTCTTCCCGAGAACGCCAGATGCGTGAGCATCATCGACCATGACCGCAGCATCATATTTCTCTGCAAGTTCGACAATCGCCGGAAGTGGTGCGATGTTCCCGTCCATCGAGAACACACCGTCCGTTACGACGAGACGTGTCCGATAATCTTGTGTTTCTTTTAATGCCTTCTCCAAGTCTTCAAGGTCGACGTGCTTATAAATGCGTCGCGCTGCTTTCGTAAGACGAATCCCGTCGATAATCGACGCATGGTTGAGTGCGTCACTGATGACGACATCTTCCGGTCCGAGAAGTGCAGACAAGACCCCGAGGTTCGTCGCGAATCCTGATTGGAAGACGAGCGATGCTTCCGTGTGCTTGAACTCTGCGAGTTCGCGCTCAAATGCTTCGTGCATCTCGAACGTACCGGCAATCGTACGAACTGATCCTGTTCCTGCACCATACTGTTCGACCGCTTCAATCGCTGCCTGCTTCAAACGTGGATGGTTCGCTAGTCCGAGATAGTTGTTTGATGACAGCTGGACGAGTGACTTCCCGTCGATTGTCACTTCGTTCCCTTGTGCCGATTCGAGTGGGACGAGCTTACGGAACGTCCCCTGTTCTTTCATCTCATTGATTGCTTCTGTAATATGTTCAAATGCCATGTTGTTTCCCCCTTTAAGGTATTAAGACGACCTTCCCACATTTCCCTGCCCGCATGAGTTCGAACCCTTTTTCGAACTCTTCGAGCTTGAAGACGTGCGTGATGATCGGTTCTACGTTCAACTGACCCGTCGCGAGCATCGTCGAGACTTGGCCCCACGTCTCGTACATCTTCCGTCCTGTGATCCCTTGGACACGGACACCTTTAAAGACAACATCACGCGTGAGGTCGATGGCGACCGGACGAGCTGGGAGTGACAGGACGTTGACATCCCCACCTGCCGTGACCATTTTGAACGCCTGGTCGATTGCAATCGGATGACCGCTCATCTCACAGACGACGTCGATTCCATCTCCATCCGTCTCCCGTTCGATCAATTCGAGCGGATTTTCTTCTAAGCTGTTGATGACGACATCCGCTCCCATCTCTTCAGCAAGTTTCAAACGATACGGATTGACGTCAATCGCATAAACGCGACTCGCGCCAGCTGCTTTGGCAACACCTACCGCCATGAGACCGATTGGTCCACATCCGACGATGGCGACCGATTTGGCGGATACGTCACTCGCTAGCACCGTGTGCACCGCGTTCCCTAGCGGTTCTTGAATCGAGGCGAGTTTCGTTGGCATCGACTCCGGGTTCACCCATAGGTTCTCTTCAGGCATAACGACATACTCTGCAAAACAACCTTGCGTGTCCACACCGATGATTTTTGTATTTTTACAGATGTGATATTGTCCACGCAAACATTGTTTACACTGATGACAGACGATATGCGTCTCAGCGGATACGGTCTGTCCGATTTTGATGCGCTTCGTCCCTTCCCCGAGTGCCACGACTTCTCCCGAAAACTCATGACCGAATATATACGGTGGTTTGACACGGCTCTGTGACCATTCATCCCACTCATAGATATGAACATCGGTCCCGCAAATCGATGTCGCTTTGACTTGAATAAGTACTTCTCCAGGCCCCGGCGTCGGAACTGGTACGTCGACCAGTTTAGCCCCAAATCCGGCCGTGTGTTTTTGAATCGCTTTCATTACTGGTGTCGTTGTTTCCTTCTCTTTGGTTGACACGAGTTGTTCCATTGAAAACGTCCCCCTCTTGTCTCTTATGATCGAACGATACGTTCTTTATCATCTTGTCATAAAATGACGAAACTGAGAAGATGCATCATGATTTTTTTATGACATTCTTCTGAGAGTTCGTCTTAACACGTCTCACTCAACTGATGTGAGATATCACCAATCGTCACTTCTTTATATTGATTGTTCGAATACTCAATCACTGTCAAGCTCGTTCCTTCAATCTCATCATCAAACCACAACTCAGATATATTCGCTTCTCTGATTTCTCGTAATATCGCTTGAATCACCATTCCGTGTGTCACAACCAGAACATTGCCACTCGTATTCGCTTGAATGATGTGTTGCATCGCGGATGAAACACGATTCGTGAATGTCAACATGGCTTCCCCATGATTCAATCGATGGTCATATTGACTCGGATTTGACCAAAACGTTTCAAATACATCTATTCGTTCGATTTCGTCTTCTGCCTTCCCTTCCCAAACACCAAACGAGATTTCATCCAACTCATCTAAAATATGTATCGGTGAATCTAACGATACGTCCATCGCTTCTAACGTTTGAATGGCTCTACCACTGGGACTCACATAAACGGTCTCAAAAGCAATCGTTTGAAGTCGGTTTCCTAACTTCTCCGCATTCAAGATTCCCTCGCTCGTTAACGGCGAATTTTGCCGACCTTGTAAACGCCTTTCTTTATTCCACTCTGTCTGTCCATGTCTGACGATATATAACGTTAACACCTTAATCATCCTTTCACATCAGCATTAAAAAGAGGAGCCATCCGCGCCGATGGCTCCTCTTCACAAGAATAGGACCTATGTCCCGACCGCTCATCGTGGCTCAATGATGAGCTTGATGGCAGTACGTTCCTCTCCGTCAATCATAATATCGGTAAAGGCTGGAATGCAAATCAAATCGAGACCGCTTGGCGCGACGAAGCCTCTGGCGATCGCGACGGCTTTGATGGACTGATTCAGCGCACCTGCCCCAATCGCCTGTATCTCACACGTTCCTTTTTCACGTAGCACACCCGCTAAAGCACCCGCAACGGAGTTAGGGTTCGATTTTGCCGAAACTTTGAGTACGTCCATTCTTGTTTCCCCCTCGGGTAGGTTGTTCAATCAAACCAGACGGTCTGATCATCTAGGTGTATTCGTTCGATTTTTGTCGCTCGTTTCGTCTGATCATCGATTGTAATGAAAACTCCATTAAGTTGTTCCCGTCCCTCAGCAACTTCAAACCGAACTGGGAGTTGTGTCATAAATTTTTTTAAAACAACGGATGCATCCATCCCAAGTACCCCGTCAAGTGGACCCGTCATCCCGACGTCGGTAATATACGCTGTCCCGTTCGGCAAGACACGTTCATCTGCCGTCTGTACGTGCGTATGCGTCCCGACTACAGCTTGGGCACGCCCGTCAAGGTGATACCCCATCGCAATCTTTTCACTTGTCGCCTCAGCATGGACATCAACGAAGATGGCGTCTACCTCGTCACGCACTTCTTCGACGAGACGGTCGACGGTACGGAACGGACAGTCAAGAGACGGCAAAAAGACATTCCCCATGACATTGATGACAGCCAATTTCTTTCCATTTTGTTTTAACTTCATCATCCCGACCCCAGGTGTCCCGTCCGGATAGTTTGCTGGACGGACGATTCGGTCGGCATCGTCAATCCAATCAAAGATGTCACGGTTATCCCACGTATGGTTCCCCATCGTCACCCCATGGAAGCCGAGTTCTATAAACTGTTGATAAATCTTTTTTGTGAGACCACGACCGTTTGCCGCATTCTCACCGTTGACGAGCATGAACGTCGGGTTGTATTTGTCTTTCAAACGACCAATCTGATTGCTCAAAATATCTCGACCGGGTTTCCCGACGACATCACCGATAAATAAAATTTTCATATAAAATCCTCCCTCAAACAGAAAAAGCGGAGAAATTCTCCGCTTCGTTTACTTCGCATAATCGACGGAACGTGTTTCACGAATAACCGTCACTTTAATTTGTCCAGGATAATCGAGTTCATCTTCGATTCGTTTACAAATATCGCGTGCCATCTTACCGGCGACGACATCGTCGACGACGTCAGGGCGAACGATAATTCGAACTTCACGTCCCGCTTGAATCGCATACGATTTCTCGACACCTTCAAACGACTCACAGATTGACTCGAGTCGTTCGAGACGGCGAATGTAGCTTTCTAGCGTCTCTTGACGAGCTCCAGGGCGAGCTGCCGACAAGGCGTCAGCTGCTGCGACTAGTACTGCAATCGTCGATGTCGCCTCGACGTCCCCATGGTGGGAAGCAATCGAGTTGATGACGACCGGATGTTCCTTGTACTTCGTTGCAAGCTCTACTCCGATTTCGACGTGACTGCCCTCGACTTCGTGGTCAATCGCTTTTCCGATATCGTGCAAGAGTCCAGCTCGCTTCGCGAGTGTGACGTCTTCCCCGAGTTCGGCTGCCATCATCCCGGCAAGATGTGCCACCTCGACCGAGTGGGACAAGACGTTCTGTCCATAACTCGTACGATAGCGCATGCGACCGAGTGTCTTGACGAGGTCTGGATGGAGTCCGTGAATACCGGCTTCGAAAGTTGCTTCTTCTCCGTACTCACGAATGCGTTCATCCACTTCACGACGAGACTTTTCCACCATCTCTTCAATGCGAGCCGGGTGAATCCGACCGTCTTGAACGAGTTTTTCAAGCGTCATTTTGGCGATTTCACGGCGAACCGGATCGAAACCTGACAAAATGACCGCTTCTGGCGTGTCATCGATGATGAGGTCAATTCCAGTCAACGTCTCGAGCGTACGGATGTTACGTCCTTCACGCCCGATGATGCGACCTTTCATCTCATCACTCGGTAAGTTGACGACAGATACCGTCGTCTCCGCGACATGTTCAGCAGCGTATCGTTGCATCGTGAGAGATAAGAGGTGTTTCGCTTTTTTATCCGCTTCTTGTTTTGCTTTTTGCTCGATTTCTTTTTGAAGGAGAGCAGCATCGTGAAGCGCTTCCTGCTTCGCTTCGTCCATGATGATGGTACGTGCTTCATCTTTCGAGAGGGCTGCCACGCGTACAAGTTCTTGGCGTGCCTCTTCGTATAAGTCCTCCACTTTGCTTTCGAGCATTTCTGCTTCACGTTTGCGTTTTTCGAGCCCGCGCTCCTGTTCATCTAGCGAATCTTCTTTCCGCTCGAGCATATCTGCTTTGCGGTCGAGAAGCTCTTCTTTTTGAACGAGGCGATTCTCTTTCACTTTCTGGTCTTCGCGACGTTCACGCAATTCTTGTTCCGTCTCATTGCGAAGTTGAATCATCTCTTCTTTTACTTCAAGCCGTGCTTCTTTTTGCATCGCTTCCGAT
Organism: Exiguobacterium sp. USCH10; assembly: GCF_037619445.1. Classification (GTDB taxonomy): domain Bacteria; phylum Bacillota; class Bacilli; order Exiguobacteriales; family Exiguobacteriaceae; genus Exiguobacterium; species Exiguobacterium aestuarii_A. Next base: position 146,943 of record NZ_JAQPZO010000002.1, read on the forward strand.
TGTTGTTTTGCTTGTTCTACAATCTTAGTCGCTTCCGTCTCGGCACCTTGAATCTTCGCTTCGGCGATCGATTTACGCACAAAAAAACCTGCAACAAAAGCTATCGGCAAAAGGAGGATCAGAATAAGCCAGTATAGCCATTCCATCATGTTCACCTCCCTTTCGCAAGGTTATTTTATTTTTTTAATAAGTGAGTAACGCAGGCAAGCCCGCGCATAACTTTATTGTACTTATTTAAGAGAGAGAATGCAATGCACGGACAGGATAGAACTACCAATTGCCTAAAAATTATACTAAAAAAATCTCACTCGGATGATTCCGAGTGAGACCATGTGCTTATTCGTCATCAAGAAGTGAGAGAACTTCGTCGTCTTCCCCTTCAACTGTGACTGTTTTTTCTCCGTTCAAGCCGTAGTGGTCACGAATTTGACGTTCCACTTCGGCCGCGATGGGTGGATTTTCTTTCATGTATTGTTTCGCATTTTCACGACCTTGACCGAGACGCTCCTCGTTGAACGAGTACCATGCACCGCTCTTTTGAACGATATCGAGGTCTGCACCGATGTCGATGAGTTCCCCTTCACGTGAAATCCCTTCACCGTACATAATGTCGACTTCCGCCGTCTTGAATGGTGGTGCAATCTTATTTTTTACAATCTTGATCTTCGTACGGTTCCCGACCATATCTTGACCTTGTTTGAGCGTTTCTGCACGACGTACTTCGAGGCGTACTGAAGAGTAGAACTTCAAGGCACGACCACCAGGTGTCGTTTCCGGGTTACCAAACATGATTCCAATTTTCTCACGAATTTGGTTGATGAAGATGACGATTGTTTTCGATTTGTTCGTTGCACCAGACAATTTACGAAGTGCCTGAGACATCAAACGAGCTTGAAGACCGACATGCGAGTCTCCCATCTCCCCTTCGATTTCGGCTTTCGGTACGAGTGCCGCAACCGAGTCGACGACGAGGATATCAACTGCTCCCGAGCGTACGAGCGCTTCAGCGATCTCGAGCGCCTGTTCCCCTGTATCTGGCTGAGAGAGCAACAACTCATCGATGTTGACGCCAAGATTTTTAGCATACTTTGGATCGAGCGCATGCTCGGCATCGACGAACGCAGCTTGACCGCCACGTTTTTGAACTTCTGCAATCGCATGAAGGGCAACAGTCGTCTTACCTGAAGATTCTGGTCCGTACACTTCAATAACACGACCGCGTGGATATCCACCCGCACCAAGTGCGACGTCGAGGGCAATCGACCCAGAAGGGATGACCGATACTTGCTGGTCTGTATTTTCACCAAGGCGCATAATCGAGCCTTTACCGAATTGTTTCTCAATTTGGCGCAATGCCATTTCTAACGCTTGTTTACGATCACTCATAGATAAATGAGCCTCCTTTAATTGATACTTTCATTATACGTGAACATATAGCGATACACAAGTTTTTTACGAACATTTATTCGCCTTTTTTAATTCGTTGTATGAGGGCCCATAGTCCATCTTTTGCAGCCCGCAGCCGAATGACGTTACGTTCTTGATGCGGATAAACACGTTTGATGACCTCGATTCCATCCGGTGTTTTCACCCCGATGTAGACCGTACCGACGGGGCGCCCTGAATTTGAGGTTGGTCCAGCTTCACCGGTGAACGAGAGCGCGTAGTCCGCATTCGTTTGCTTAACTAATCCATCTACCATCTCATAAGCAACTTCTTTTGAGACGACTGAGTGCTGTTCAATTGTATCAAGAGCGACCCCTAAATACCTATTTTTTAGCTCATCTGAATAGGTAACGACTCCCCCTAAAAAGACAGCCGATGCTCCTGGCGTCGATGTGATCATCGATTGGACTTCTCCTCCTGTCAATGACTCAGCAATTGCCAGTGTTTGGTGATGACGTGTCAATGATTGCACGAGGTATGAGGCAATCGTTTCATCATCTGACCCGAAATAATACGAACCGACACGTCGTAAGATTTCATCTTTCATTTCTTCAATCATCAGTCGTGCAGCCGTATCATCTACCGCCCGAGCACTGATTCGAAGTCTCGCTTCTCCTGTCTCAGCATAAGGTGCGACAGTCGGGTTAGAGCCGTTCAACAAGTCTTTGACGGCATCATCAAGTGCCGATTCTCCAATTTCATAAAATCGTAACGATTCTGAGACGAGCGTAGCGCCTGAAAACTTTTTCGGAAACGTCGCATCGATGAGCGCCCGCATCTCGCGTGGCACACCAGGAAGTAGCATCCACGTCGTCTCCCCTTCAATCCACATACCTGGAGCCAGACCGACCGGATTTTGTAAAACGTCCGCACCTGACAAGACGTCCGCCTGACGAGCGTCCCCTTCATTCATCTCACGGTTACGTGACTGAAGAAATTGTTGAATCGTGTGAAACGCCTCTTCGTCTCGAACAATCGGGCGTTCGAGCAAATCAGACAAGACTGTCTTCGTGACATCATCTGCCGTCGGTCCAAGTCCACCCGTAACGATGACAAGGTCTGAACGACGACGCGCAATCTCGAACGTCTCCCGCATTCGTTCCGCGTTATCCCCGACAACTTGATGATACAAGACCGAGACACCGTATTTCGACAGTTGTTCCGATATGTAACTCGCATTCGTATTGACGATTTCTCCTAAGAGCAACTCGCTTCCTACCGCAATGATTTCGGCTCGTTTCATCTTATTTCCTCCTCGACTTCAAAAAAAAAGACGAGCTAGATCAACCAACTCGTCTTTGTCGACTTACATCGACTTCACAATAATCTTGTAGTTTTGTGCGAAATACTCGGCACCTGAGTAAATCGTGAGTGCGAGTGCCAACCACATCGCCCATTCCCCAAACGGGATGCCGACATAACTGAAGATCGGGTTACCGAATAGGAGGAAAATGATGGCGAACAGTTGCACCCATGTTTTAGCTTTGCCTGACTTACCCGCCGCGACGACAATCCCTTCGTCGGCAGCGACAAGTCGAAGACCCGTGACCGCAAACTCACGAGAAAGAATCACGACAACGACCCACGCAGCCACGAGGTCCATCTCGACGAGCAACACGAGCGCCGCTGTCACGAGTAGTTTGTCTGCGAGCGGGTCCATGAATTTCCCAAAGTTCGTGACCAAGTTGTGTTTTCGCGCCAAATGACCGTCCAACCAGTCTGTAATGGCCGCGATGGTAAAGATGACACCAGCGATAAATTGGTGTAGCGGGATCTCAGCACCTAAAAAGGCAATGTTTCCCCAATCAAAATCAACAGCGAGTAAGACGACGAATACGGGAATCAACACCACGCGTAACATCGTCAATCGGTTAGGTAGGTTCATGTAGAACGCCTCCTCTTAGAAGGAGAGTCGACTTATTCTGCGTCGACTCTCTTTACAAATATATTTTGTGTGACCGGAGACTCTTGAAGCTCGAGCTCGCGACCATTGACGACGATTTTCTCAACACCTGCGATGAGTCCGATCCGGATTCGTAACGTGTCCGTTTCAGCATCTTCAATGACAATCGGATTCTGTTTCGATTGGTTCGGATATTCAGGCGCAAGGAACGGACCTTCAAGTGATGTATCACGAACACCGACATATGAAGCTGGCGATTCTTTCACATAAATCTCGGTCGATAGTTTATCGCTCGTAGCGAGTTCATACGTGATGTCTGCCCCGTTCGATTCCGTTACCGCAATTGGACCGGATTCCGCTGGCGGTTCTTCCTCAGCAGGTTCCTCTGATACCGGTTCTTCCTCGGCTGGTTCATCCGCTGGGACATCCTCGTTCTGGTCGAGTGTGACATTTGAACTCGGTGGTTCAGCCGGACTTGCGTCTTGTCCACCGAAGTCGATGCTTCTCACGGCAAAATAGATTGCTGTAATGAGCAAAAAGACGGTAAGGGCGAGAAGTACTTTCGGAACCCATCGCGATACTCGACTCGTCGACTCGGACGCTTTGGAATACGTCTTTTTACGAGAAAGTTGAACGGATGGCTGTGCTTCGATTTTTGGTAGATCTTTTGCGTAAGTCTCATACAATTCGTCTACATCGAGACCGAGTGACTCCGCATACGTTTTAATGAACGCCCGTGCATAGAAAGAGCCAGGGAGATTTTTGTAATCACCTTCCTCGATCGCGATGATATAGCGCTTTTGAATCTTCGTCGTCTGCTGGATTTGGTCGAGCGTCAATCCGCTCTCCTCACGCTTTTGTTTCAAAAAAGTCCCTAGTTCTGTCACAGGGGTCCACACCTTCCATTCACATAATTATTCAAACCATTCTGACTCACGATGCGTTTCTTGTGGGATGATAATCGTTTCATCCGGATTGTTTCTCAATTCAATAATATAATCAAAGTCTTCGTACACGCAATCGGTGTTTCGGACATAAAGGTCAGGGTGTTCAATGACCTTCACGGCAGGCAACCGCATGACCTCACGGATCAGTTGACGATGTCGCTCGTCCATCGTACGCGTAGAGACCGCTCCATCGATTATGTATACATGATCGCCTTCCCGCTCTTCTTCAAACAAAGAGGTTCGAACCGTCTGTTTCATGAGGGTCGATGACAAGAACAACCACCGTTTATTCGCACACACACTGGCTGCGACGATGGATTCTGTTTTCCCAACGCGCGGGTTCCCCCGTACGCCAATCAATAGATGACGTTCTTCTTTCATCAGTTCTGCTACGAAATCAACAAGAATCCCTAAGTCTTCTCGGACGAAACGGAACGTTTTCTTATCATCGCTGTCGTGGTCGATGTAACGACCATGTCGAATCGCTATCCGGTCCCGTAATTTCGGGCGGCGCAATTTGATGACTGCGATGGCTTCCATACGTTTTAAAATATGCTCGAGTCGATGGACATGATCTGCAGCCGGAGCTTTGAGCAGCATGCCACGACGTTGCAGGTCGACTCCATTAATGGTGACGATGGAGATTTGAAGCATTCCCATGAGAGACGCGATGTCTCCGAGGATACCCGGTCGATTTTGACACAATTCATATTCGAGATACCACTCTTCGAATTTATGTTCCATCCCGAACCATCCTTTCGAGCAAATTCGCTACCTTGCCTATTTTAAATTATTTTAGAAGAATTGAAAAGAACTCGTTTATGCATCTTGATGAGATCATTGCCAACCGCCATCAATGCGTAATACTGTGCCGGTCATATATGAAGCATCCGATGAGCATAAAAAACGGATCGTCTTCGCCACGTCTTCAGTGGTACCAAGACGCCCAAGTGGAATATCATCCATCACGGTTTGTTTCGACTCTTCTACCGTATCATTCATCGGCGTATCAATCCACCCTGGTGTGACCGCATTGATTCGAACATTGAACGGTCCTGCTTCACGCGCAAACGCTTTGACGAAACCGAGTTGTGCCGCTTTGACCGTAGAATAGAACACTTCGGCTGCTGCCCCGACTTCACCCCAAACGCTTGAGACGACGACAATATCTAGTGGATGGTCATACGGTTTACACGCAACAACTGACTGAATCAATCGAACCATGGCGCGTACATGCACCTCGTAAAGTCGATCCAGCTCATCTACCGATTGGTCGACGACGAGACCGTGTAGCGCGTGACCAGCGACGTAGACGATTCGATCAACGGTATCGATTGACGACACCCACTTCTCTACTTCTGCTCGGTTCGATAAGTCACCTATAATCAGTTCAGCCTGTAGCTTCTCAGTCTCCATCATTCGAGTAAGTGTCTCACGACCTCGATTCGCATGTAGCAAAAGCTCATCCTCACGAAAAGCGAGCGAGACGGCACGTCCAATCGCGCCGCTCGCTCCGACAATCAACGTCTTCATGGCTTTTTGACAACGCACACCGTGCGTTGCTCACTTCGGAACAATCGTACGTATGCTTCGTGAAGTTCATCTAATGTGATCGCATCGATCAAATTCGGAATCTCGAACAAGTTCCCGTCATTGAGTGCATACCGTGAGAACTGGTTGGCGATAAACTCTGGCGAATTCAGTGCTTTTAAAAATTGTCCCTGCATCATCCGCTTCTTACGATTGAGCGTCTCTTGATCAAGATGAAGTGGGCGCTCCAACGCACCCGTGACACGTTCGACAAAGGCATCGACGTGGGATGTTTCCATCGATAGTGCGGCGAAGGCGAACGTCTCTTCAGACGTATAATCAAATGAGAATGCATCATCGATTAGCCCTTCTGCGTACAATTCCGTGTAGAGGGGTGCTGTCGTATCGAAGAGCGCGTGCATGAGGAGTTCCACCGTCAACTCTTGTTTGAGACCGGCTTCTCCAGCTTGTGGGACATCTTTATAGCCAATCATCACTTTCGGAACCGAGACATCCATCTCAATGACCCGTTCTGACAGACGAACCGTGGTCGGCTCTTCCACCGTCTCACGTGCGCTTAAAGGTGGCGCGTCAAATGATTTAGCTGCCTGATTGTCACGAATCAATTCAAGCATCTCATCCGGTTCGATGTTCCCGACGACGAACAACGCCATGTTGCTCGGATGGTAAAATGCCTGATGACACGTATACAAATCTTCTGCCGTGATTTTTGAGATTGATTCGATTGTTCCGGCGATATCGATTTTGACGGGATGCGTCTCATACATCGCTTCAATCAATCCGAAATAAAGACGCCATCCCGGATTATCTTGATACATTTGAATCTCTTGACCGATGATGCCCTTTTCTTTCTCGACTGACTCTTTCGTGAAATATGGTTCTTGAACGAAATTGAGTAGCGTTTGAACGTTTTCCGGCACGTTCGATGTCGCCCCGAACAAGTATGCCGTCCGCGTGAATGAGGTAAAGGCATTCGCTGACGCCCCTTGGCGACCGAACTGTTGGAAGACATCGCCATCCTCTTTTTCGAACATCTTATGCTCTAAGAAATGTGCGATTCCATCCGGCACCTCTACCCAATCCTCTAATTTGAAGCGACGGTCAATTGAACCATATTTCGTCGTGAACGTCGCGAACGTTTTCTCATATCCAGTCTTCTTCAGCAAATACACGGAGAGGCCATTGTCGAGAACGTGGTGATGTAATGTCTCTCCGACGTTTGGGAAATCTAGTTTCATGCTTCTCCTCCTTTCAGACAGTAAACTGCTTCAAGCGAAATTTCATTCGCAAGCGCGATGACGTGGTCGCGTGTCGTACTCTCGATGATTGCCATCTCTTCATCGAGTGAAAACGGGCGTATGTCTGCACCACTCATCCATCCAATCAACTGACGAGGGCTGTCTCCGAGTTGGCGACGTTGATGGAACAACATTTCTTTCGTCTGTTGTAACGTCTCGTCTTCGAACTCACCCGCCTGCAGTGCTTTTAACTGCTCTTCGATAATGTGCTCGGTCTTTTGTTGATTCGATGCATCGATCCCCGCATACACGAACAGTTTTCGACTGAGCGAACTGTATTGTGACGCGGCATAGTAGGCTAAACTTTCTTTTTCACGGACGTTCATGAACAGCTTCGAGTGCGGGAATCCACCGAATAATCCGTTCACGACTTGCATACGGATGGCATCTTCTGTCCGCGGATCGACGTCAATCGCGTAGGCGAGATGAAGTTTACTTTGCTTGATGTCTTGATGCTCTTCTAAGCGTTTGAACTCACCACGACTCGGTTCGGGCAGACGTCTCGGCTGACGCGTCCCGAGCGATTCGAGCGGGTTAAATGCCTGTTCGACTTGTTGACGGTCGACATCGCCGACGACATAAATGTCGACACGATCGTTCTGAATCATCGATTGATAAGCATTGAAAAGTGATTTCGGCGTGACGTGATCGAGCTGTTCGAGCGTACCGAGAGACGGGATGGCGAGTTCGCCTCCGAGCATCTCTTGCAGACGCTGTTGAGCGAAACGCATCTTGTCATCATAGACTGACTCGATTCGCTGACGCTGCAATCGGCGTTCTTGCTCCACGATGAGCGGTTGGAACGCGCCATCATAGACATTCGGACGAAGTAACACTTCCTCCAGTAATTGAATGGCCTGACTCAAGACGTCTTCACCGACAAGATTGTCATTAACGACTTCGAGTTGAAATTGAATGACATGCTCTTTCCCAATTTTTGATGCGCCTGCATACAAGTTTGTATCATATAAATCTTCTAGCGGTGTGTGAAATAACTCAATTGATGGATAAGCTTCTGTCGATTTTTCCATAATGAATGGAAGCAGTGCCCGATCTGCCACCGTGTCCTGAGACAGCGGGGCCGCAAACGAGACGAGGCAAGTCGTCGTTTTAAATTTTTTGGTCGGATAGACCGAATAGTGCAATTGATGTTGGAACTGTTCGATTCCTTTCATCAGCCGATCACTCCTTTTTTCGTTTTGGTTGAAACACGGTAGCGCCGCGTGCATATTCTTGGTCCGGTACGCCTGCGACAACATTCGCATATCGTGCGACCGTGAAAAGATAGTCACTCAATCGGTTAAAATATGGAAGTTGTCGGTCGGCGACACCGAGTGCGGTCAAATCTCGTTCGACACGACGGCAAACGGATCGCGCCACATGCAGGCTCGCCGCTGCGACACTTCCTCCCGGTAAGATGAAACGCACAAGTTCTGGACATGATTTTTCCCATTCGTCCATCCATTGTTCAAGTTCCGTCACAATCGACAAATCGACCGTTTTCGGGGGCGCGTCCGTATACATCAGCTCCGAACCGAGGTCAAACAAGTCGTGCTGAATCTTCGTCAGCTGTTCCCGGAGCGACTCGTCGGTCTGTTGCGCAATCGCTAATCCGATATGACTGTTCAATTCATCAAGATGCCCCATCGCTTCGATTTGAGGATGATGTTTGTCGACACGGCTACCAATCAGTGATGTTTCACCCGTGTCGCCCGTGCGTGTATATCGCTTCATTCGGCTTCCCCCTTAAAATGCCACAAATGGTGACTCAGACGAGTCACCATTATGAGATATGTGGTTGTTCAAATGGTAAGTAAATGTCAAACGTCGTTCCGACACCGAGTGTGCTCGATACGCTGACCGTTCCATGGTGGGCATCGATCACATTTTTCACGATGGCTAAACCAATCCCGGTACCGGTCTTCGACCCGCTCGTCCGTGCTTTGTCGGCTTTATAGAATCGCTCAAACACGAACGGCAAGTCCTCTTTCGGGATCCCGTGTCCTGTGTCGGACAGTCGAATCTGCAACCCATCAGGCATCTCGGTCGCCTCAATTCGAATCTCTCCTGAATCGGTATGGGCGATGGCGTTGCCGATCAAGTTCGTGAATACTTGCTCGAGTCGGTCACCGTCTGCTTCAATCTGTCGATGCGGTACGTCCGTCTGTAATCGAATCTCTTTTTCAGATGCCATTTGATTGAACTTTCTCATGACACGTGGCAAGAAATCACCGATATCGAATGAACTGAATTGCATCGTTTCTTTACCCGATTCGATGCGGGCCAAATCAAGTAAGTCGTTGACAAGTCGCGCAAGTCGAAGAGATTCGTCATAAATGATTGACGCAAACTCTTTCGTCGCCTCGTCACTTTCTGTCATCCCGTCGATGATTGCCTCTGAATAACCTTGTAGCGTCACGAGCGGTGTCCGAAGTTCATGGCTAATGTTCGCCACGAAATCGGTCCGCATCTTATCGAGACGGTGGCTTTCAGATGTGTCGCGAATGACGACGACAGCTCCTTCGAAATCATCCTCCCCGACGAGCGGCGTGACCGTCAACGTATAGTAACGGTCATCTTGTTTCACTTCAATCGTCTTCTCAGCCGTCCCTTCCATCACTTCTTCATACAGTGACAGAACGACTTCATGCGGCTGACCGTCTTGAAGCAACGGACTAGCCTGTGGATTGGTGACGATCACGTTTGCATGACGGTCGAGCGTGATGACACCGTCCGCCATCGAACGAAGAATGGAGGCAAGTTGCAGACGTTCTCGGTCTAACGCATCGACATATTTCGCCAGTTGACTGCTCATCGCGTTGAACGAGGCGGCAAGTTCTCCAATTTCGTCTCGAGTCTTCGTCTCAAGACGCAAGTCGAATTGTCCTTTCCCCGTCTTATTGACCGCATCCCGCATCGCTCGGAGCGGCGCCGTGATCCGCGTCGATAAGAAGAAGGCGAACACGGTCGTCACAATGATGGCCGAAGCAACGGTCCAAAGAATGATTGTTCGGGCACCGGCATTCGCACTCGAAATCGCATCGAGTGGTTCAAGTAAGTAGAGTGTATATTGTCCGGTCGATAACGAAAACGTCGTCCGGTAGGCAAGTGCAGCTTGGTCGTCAAAAGAAGAGAAATTACCGATGGCTGTCTCCCCGACTGCCTGATAGGTTTCCCAATCTTGACGTTCAAGTTCAACCATCAGCCCGTCCACTTGATTCCCGAAATTTGAGCGCGTGGTCCCGTTTTCTAAAATATAGTTCGCACCATATACTTCGATGATTTGATCGATGGTCTGGGACGTGTCACCTTCATTCAACAACACCGACTGAACCTGTCCGCCAAGTTTGGCAAGGTGACCACGTTCTTGGTCGATGTGAAAAGAGTTGAAAAATTCAAGCATCAATACCGAGACGATGAATAAAATGACGCTGACCAAAACGAGAATCGTCAGCCACAGTTTCGTGACGATGCTGTTTCGACGAATCATCATTCACTAGCAGCTTCGAACTTGTACCCGACACCCCATACAGTCGTGATCATATGAGCCGCATCTGGTGAGACGCGATTCAATTTCTCACGAAGACGTTTCACATGCGTATCGACGGTCCGAAGGTCTCCAAAAAATTCATAGTTCCATACTTCTTTCAACAACTGCTCGCGAGAAAAGACTTTATCGACCTGCTTCGCAAGGAAAAACAGCAATTCATATTCTTTTGGTGTGAGGGCAATCTCTTCTCCGTCGACCGTGACACGGTGCGCATCATTGTCAATCGTCAAGTGCGGGAACACGATCAAGTCTTTTGATTTCTCACTCGTCTGCATAAACTTAGTCGAGCCAGAACGACGAAGGAGTGCCTTGACGCGAAGAACGACCTCACGCGGACTGAACGGTTTCACGATGTAATCGTCCGCCCCGACTTCAAATCCTTGGACACGATCAATCTCTTCACCTTTCGCTGTAAGCATGATGACCGGTGTCGCTTTCGTTTTCCGGAGTTCTGTACACACTTCGACTCCGTCCATTTTCGGCATCATCAAATCAAGTAAGATGACGTCGTATTCGTTTTCAAGAGCGAGAGCGAGTGCCTCTTCTCCATTGACCGCTTCTTCAATCACATACTGTTCACGTTCTAAGTACATTTTCAAAAGTCGGCGAATTCTCTCTTCGTCGTCGACTACTAAAATCTTCGTTTTCTCAGCCATACCAGAAACCCTCCTAAGACCCATTACGAGTTGTAGCGAATGTTGCACAATTGTGAACATTCCACTCCCTGCCATAACTATACCACTCTATTATTTCGCTTCACAACGATGATTTGATGGACCAAATGAAAAAGAAGTCACAATTGTGACTTCTTTCGCGTCATGCATATGAATGTAGACCGGCGATGACCAAGTTGACGAAGACGAGGTTGAACATGATGATGGCAAATCCACCGACACATAACCAAGCCGCTTTCGTTCCGGTCCAACCGCGCTGGATGCGCATATGCAAGTAATAAATATAAATGAGCATCGTAATGAGGGCCCATACTTCCTTTGGATCCCAACCCCAGAAGCGGTTCCACGCAATCTGTGCCCAAATCATCGCAAAGATGAGACCGCCGAGGATAAAGACAGGCAATCCGATTGCGACCGAGCGATAGCTGATCTCATCAGCAAGGTCGAGGTCGACCTTTTTCGCAAGCGGTTGAAGCGCTTCAGCAATGCGTTTTCGCAAAATCACGAAACGGAGCAACGCATAAATCACGACACCACCGATAACCGACCAGATGAGCGTGTTCAACTTGAGTGTATTGATCCAATTCGGCAACTCAAGTGACAAACCGCTTGCTCCTGACAAGAGCTGTGCCCCTTCTGGTACGAATAGGATTGGCATGAAGTATTCATACGTCTCGACTTGACCGCGGTCATTCGTAAATTCGACGACTCCACCGGCACCGATTCCTTTGAAGAGCATCGACACGATGATGAACCCGAGTGTACACATGAGAACGAACATCGTCACTTCAAGCCACGTCCGTGATTTAGACTGTTCTTTCATCGATGTCTCATTCAATAAGAAAATGAGACCTGACGCAAAACTGATGGCCAAAATCCCTTGTCCGAGCGCTGCCGTCGTGACGTGGATTTTTAACCATACACTGTTGAGTGCCGGAATGAGCGGTGCGACCTCACTCGAGAACATCGAGGCGAAAGCAATGACGAGTAACGCCACTGGCATCGCGAACAATCCGAGTACATCATTTTTATAAATCCCGTATACGACGAGGAATCCGAGCACCATCATCATGCCGAAAAACGTCGTATATTCATATAAGTTTGATACCGGCGCATAGCCGACACCTGCCCAACGCATAAAGAAATATGTCATTTGGGCGATAAATCCGATAATTGCCAAGATGAAGGCATACTTCCCATAGGCGACACGGTTGACGTTTCGATCTTTACGCATACCACTAACGGCAATCGTAAAGAGAACCGTCGAGATCGCGTAAAGGAAGAATGCGATAAACAGCATTCGGCTGCTCCATTCAATCCATTCCATCAAGATTCCCCTCTTTCATTTGTTGACTCGTTCTCCGGCTTCGAAGTAAATCTCGCCTGATCTTCCCACATCGGTAAACCGGACTGTTCTAATAATGGCGAAACCTCTCGACGGAGCGAGGACGGGTTTTTGTTCGTAAAGCCTGCAACGAGTACCTCATCTTCATGACGACGAATCCAGACACGGCGGTGTGGCCAATACATACCCATCACAATTCCAATCATGAAGATGGTCGCACCGACGATCAGAATCGGGTACGTCGAGTCACTCTTCACTCGAAGACCGCTCGTACTTGCCATTTCTGTACCTGCAAACTGGACATCATAACGGTTCTCTTCATCGGCGACGTTGAGACGAATACCGACTAAGTTTGATTCCGTCTCGCCTTCAGGTGATTCGATATTGAAGAAGAAGGCAGGATTCAGTGCACGTGGTGATTTCGTGTTCGGTTGTCCATCCTTCACCTCAAAATCAGGATACAAGTCTTTCAACGTGACCGTGACCCCGTCTAAGTCATACGACTTTTCCGGATTCTCGAGGTCGACTTTAAACGGTCCATACTCGTCACCTGTCTGTTTATCGGCAAGCATGAACGACATCGACAAGAATTCCGGTCGACTTGAATATTGCTCTTGATACACTTCATATTTTTCAAACTTAAACGGGTGGTTGACTTTCGTCGAACCGACATCGACTTGTTCGAGTTGCGGCGATCCGTCCTCGTTCGTTCCCGTCTTCTTAAATAATGTCAGTTCCGTCTCATAGTTTTTTGGAACGGCTCCGGCTTTTTCAATGGCAGCTGCGAACTTCGCATCTTCCTCATTGTTCTCCGGGTCATACATTTCAAGAATGAACTGGTCGTTCCGTAAATAGTATTCCCCATCTGTCGCCTCTAGTGAGACCGTATCTCCTTCACGAACCCACTCGAGCGTATCCGTGTGGAATGCCGGGAACACGCGGAGCATCGCCCCGAGGAAGAAGATGACGAGGCCGACGTGGTTCACATATGGACCCCAACGACCGAAACGGTGTTTTTCAGCCAATAAGGCATCTCCGTCCCGTTTGACACTGTACCGTTTTTTCTTGAGCGACACTTCCATTTCATCGATTTGAGCGTCTGTTCCTTCGCCTTGTCCGAAGAGGCGTTGTCCTTTCATAAAGCGCTCTGTCCGTCTAACCGGCTGATTCTTTAGCGCTTTATAGAGCGGGACGCCACGGTCAATCGATACGACGATGAGCGAGAGCGTCAACATGACGATGAGACCGATATACCACCATGACGTATATAGGTTGTGGAATCCAAGTGCATAATAAATCGAACCTGGCGTCCCATATTCCTCCAAGTAATATTGCTCTGGAGGTAACTGCTGTGGGATATACATTTCTTGAGGGAAGATCGTCCCGATTGCCGAACCGACAATAATCAGCGCAATCAACCATAATCCCACTTTGACCGATGCGAAGAAGTTCCACACCCGGTCAATGACCGATTTAGGACGACGCTTCGACCGTAAATCAGCGCCTTCGTATTTCATATCTAGCATCTGTGCGTCCCCCGTTCGCTTACAATGACTTCTCGGCTAGCTCCATCAATTTCTCTTTCGTGAGTTCACCTTCATATTTTTCAATTACGTTTCCTTCACCATCGATGACGAATGTGACAGGTAAATTATAAATGCCATAGGCTTTCTCGACTTCACTCTTCGTGTCCATCAAGATCGGATAATCGAGACCGACACCGAGGTCGTTCACAAAGTTATCGACGCGAAGCGGCGTCTCACCGACGTTCACCGCCCAAAAATCGACACCCATGTCTTGGAGTGTTGCGTAATTCTCCTGTACGACTGGCATTTCTTTCTTACAAGGTTCACAGAACGTACCCCAGAAGTTGAGAAGCATTCCTTTTCCTTCGTATGTGTCACGTTCATAAAGGGTCGTACCGTCGAGTGTGACGAGTTTGAAGTTCGGTGCCTCGTCCCCTGCCTCGATGCGTCCGTCATTACCAGCTTGGTCGAACAATTGCATGACGGTGATGGCTCCCGCAAAGAGAACGACCGTCATAATCATCAAGCGCCAAAATGACCTCTTTTTCTTTTTCGCGACCGCTTGTTCCATGCGGTCGTCTTTGTTTTGATCTTTTGTCATCGTTTTCACACCATCCTTCAGTTGCTATTGTACTGAAAAAACATTAAAAACGCACATTAACAGACTTTTTTCATTTTTTTGTCACACAATTTACACAATCAAAAAAATCATCCTATTTCAGGACGATTTTTTGTTGTTATTTTTTCTTCTTTTTGCCTCGTGGTTTAGGTGGAACCGTCGGATTCGCGAGTTCACGAAGCTTGCTGATCTCTTTGTGTGAAAGTTCACGCCAGTCGCCGGTATTGAGACCGTCGAGCGTCAAGAAACCGAACTGTTCACGCTTTAGTTTGATGACCTCAGAACCGATTGCTTCGACCATGCGACGGATTTGACGATTGTGTCCCTCCGAGATAACGATCTCAAGGATGGCCGTGTTCTTTTTCTGGTCGACAGACTTCATTTTCACTTTCGCACTACCCGTTTTGAATCCATCATCGAGCTGAACACCTGACTCTAGTTGCTTGATTGCCAAGTAAGAAGGGATGTTCTTCACTTTTGCCACATAGCGCTTTTGAATCTTATATTTCGGATGCGTCATCATGTTCGAGAACTCTCCATCATTCGTCAAGATGATGAGCCCTGTCGTGTTATAGTCAAGACGTCCGACCGGGAAAACACGTGCCCCTGGTGGCACGAGATCCGTGATCACTTTACGTCCTTTATCGTCTTCTACCGTCGACACATAGCCGCTCGGTTTATAGAGCACGTAGTAGACATGCTCTTCTTGCTCGATTTTGACGCCATCGACCTCAATCTCTGACTTCGGTCCGACTTTCGTCCCGAGTTCACGTACCACTTTTCCGTTGACGCGGACGCGACCATCCAAAATCATTTCTTCCGCTTTACGACGCGAGGCGACCCCCGCTTGTGCGATTACTTTTTGCAAACGTTCCATATGATTAATCCTTCTCCAATCTCTCTTCTTGCTTCGGTGATTCCTGACCGAAGAACAAATCGCCTTCGTCTGTCAGTTCATCCTCAAATGTTAATGGTGGTAATTCCTCGAGCGAGTTAAATCCAAAGTGGTCGAGGAAATGCTCTGTCGTTCGATACAACTTGGCACGACCAATTGTTTTAGCACGACCAGCTGATTCGATTAACCCTTTTGATAATAGCGTATGAATGACTCGCTCCACTTTGACACCGCGAACCTCCTCGATGTCCGCCCGCGTGACCGGCTGCTTATAAGCGATAATGACGAGCGTTTCCATCGCCGCGCGTGAAAGTGCCTGCTCCGCCATCGTCCCGACATATTTTTGAATGTAGGGAGACACATCTGGAACGGTCACAAGTTTGTACACACCTGCCGATTCCATGAGTTGGAATGGTCGGTTCGATGTTTTGAACGAAGCTTCTAACTTACTGAGCTGTTCTCGCGCAGCAGCCTCTGAAATGTCGAGCGTCTCTGCGAGCGCTCGGACTTCCATCCCTTCGTCCCCGACGACGAACAGCAATCCTTCGATAATCGTTTCATAGGACAGCAACCGCTTCATCCCCTTTCTTTGATGATTCGATGAACGAGATTTGAATGTCTTGGTCAAGTTGTTTCGTTTCGACGACCCGTAGCTTGATCAGCTCAAGAAGCGCCATAAACGTCACGACGAGATCTGAGACGTTCGGTTGTTCTACAAAGAAGGCGAAAAACGATGTCTGTCGCGTAGAAGAAACGTGTTCATGAAGTCTCGTCATCTGTTCCTCGAGCGTCCGCTCTTCACGTTTAATCGTCTTTTTGCGTCGTTCTTTCCAACGTTTCCGTTCAATCATTTTAGAATAGGCATGAAGAAGGTCTGAGAAGTTCAGCGGTCCATCGTACTTCGACACTTCCTCTGACATGTAGTTCGTCAAATCTTCTCCTGGTCGAGTATACAATTCAAGACGATGTTCTTCCTGTTCACGCATGAAAACGACTGCTTCTTTATATGCTTTGTATTCAATCAATTGACGAATGAGTCCCTCACGCGTCGGTTCTTCGCTGAAGTCTGGAACATCCTCATCCTCGACCTGAACAGGCGGTAACAACTGCTTGCTCTTTAACTGGAGCAACGTCGCCGCCATGACCAAGTATTCGCTGGCCACGTCGAGTTCAAATTTTTGCATCGTGCGAATATAGCCGACATACTGGTCAGTGACTTCTGCCACGGAAATGTCGACAATATCAATCTCCATTTTTCCGATCAAATGGAGCAACAGGTCGAGTGGACCTTCGAACGTATCGATTTTAACGTTATAGGCTTCCATAGAGACACCTGCCATTTTACATTTTTGCGCTTTAGTATAACATGTTTTATAAGACCGTGGACACGAAAGGAGAAAATTGATTCATGACCCCTTTTATTCATTATACGTTGCTTTTTGAATGTCATGCCGATTATTTCGAATGTCATGAGGTATTAGAAGAAGCGTGGCAGGCAGACGGACGTCGTCATCACGGCTATGCGGCACTGATCCAATACGCCGTCATTCACTATCATCTACGACGAGACAATCTCATCGGCGCGAAAAAGAGCTTGCGACTCTTACGTCGAAAGATGGACATCGCTTCCCCCTATTTGAATGAGCTCGGTCTGGATGTCGACTCCTTCATCGCACAGCTTGATGAATGGCCGTTAGCCACGAATCTCCCCTTACAACAGCATGTTCGTGACACGGTCGAATCACTAAAACCGACGTTCCCATCGACGGACCTGTCGTTCGAGGAATTGGTCCACAAGCATCTGCACCGTGACCGGAGTGAGGTCATCACAGAACGGGAGCTAGCACTTTTAAAAAGGCAACGTGCAAGAAGTTGACGTCAAGATTCAAGACGTCTCCTTTTCATAATCAATGATGATCTTTTTTAACTAAATCAGGCGAAAATTCTCCCTCCTCTAAGCGTCTCGGAGCGAAGCCCAGCGTTGGTGGGAGATGAATCGCCCGGTCTAACAGTCTTTTCCCCTGTGACAGATGTGACGAACAAAAGTTCGTGATCCCGTCAGATTTTCCCTCCCCCTCCACGGGTATCGGATGAGGAGGACACATCACGATCTTCTGAAGGGAGGAGGGACGGACATGCTGAAAGGTTACACATACAGGCTCCACCCGACGCCGGCACAGGCCGAGTTCTTCATCAAGACGATCGGCTGCGCCCGATTCATCTACAACAAGCTGCTCGAGGACCGCATCGCCATCCGCGATGAGGCGAAAACGGGGAGCGGAACGAGACGGAAACCGGCGACACCCGCCTCCTACAAGCCCCTGTTCCCGTTCCTCGCCGAGGCGGACAGTCTCGCGCTCGCGAACGCGAAGCTGAACCTCGACACCGCGTTCGCGAAGTTCTTCGCCGGGACGGGCGGCTTCCCGGCCTTCAAATCGAGACGACGGTCGCGTGCCTCCTACACGACGAACAACCAGCACGGCACGATCCGCATCGAGTCGGGAAAAGTCCGGCTGCCGAAGGTCGGGTTCGTGCGGTTCACACAACATCGCCCGTTCGAGGGCGTCATCCGGTCGGCGACGGTCTCGATGACGAAGACAGGCAAGTTCTTTGTCTCCATCCTCGTCGATCAAGAGGATGCACCATGGATCCCAGCCGAGAACAAGGTCGGGATCGATCTCGGCCTAAAACATTTCGCCATCATGACGAACGATGCGATGGTCTCGGAGAAGATTGACAACCCTCGCTTTCTCCGACAATCCGAAGCGAAGGTCAAGAAGGCGCAGCGCGCTTTGTCACGTAAGAAAATCGGGAGCAAGAATCGTGAAAAGGCCAAATTACTTTTGGCTAAGAGACATGAGAAGATCGCCAACCAACGCAAGGACTTCCTTCACAAACTGTCGAGACGGATCGTTGACGAGAACCAAGTCATCGTCGTGGAGACATTGAAGTCGAAGGACATGATGCAAAACCACAAGGTCGCCAAATCGATTGCAGATGTCAGTTGGTACGAGTTCGTCCGTCAACTCGAGTACAAATCAAACTTCTACGGACGGACGCTCATCAAGGCGGATCAATGGTTCGCATCGACTCAAATCTGTTCTTCTTGCGGCGTAAAAGGCGAGAAGAAGGCGATGGATGTCCGTGAATGGACGTGTGTTTGTGGCGCGCATCATGACCGTGACATCAACGCGAGCATCAACCTGTTGATGTTGGCCGACTGACAATCCTTCAGGGCAGGGACTGCCCGACGAGCTTGGTAAACAACTGTGGCTAGTAAGAGCACGGTCTTCCCAAGAAGCTCCCCCTTCAATTTGCGAAGCAAATAAGTGGCGAGTAGTTCACCTTCTTAAACGCCGTCACCCAACTCTCGAAATTGCTCCGATCATGTAAATATTCAGAAAGGGTTTCAAGTAAATCCATGCCAACTATCGTTTGTAAGCAGGACCAAACCAAACCACCTCGTCAGAAGCTGTCCAATCAAATCCATCTATATTTTCATACTGTTCCATCCACTGATATGCCCAGTCAGAGATTTCTTCTCGCGTTCGTTCTTGCCTGAGCACTTGCTCCAATCGATTGATCAGTTCATCGATTGTTACTCGATTCATGAATCCACCTCATTTAAAGGGTTTGTGATTTACTCCATGCAATATGTAAAACCCCCGTAATCACGATCGTGATTACGGGGGTTTTTGTCATCAGACGACTAATTGATTCCATTTATCCAATAAATCACCCGTCTTGCCTGTACCGGTTAACGTCAAATCAAGTGGAAGTACGTTTCTCACCTCGTCTAGAAGCTCGTAAGAACGTTTCTCGCCACGGAATGATGGCGACAAGGCGATATGGTCGATGACCATCGTCGTTCCTTGCTGCTCCATTCCAATGATGCCGACGAAGTCTTCACCGACTTTCCACAAATAGAGGAACTTCGACTCTTCCTCGTCATACGATCGGACGAGTTCAAGCAAGCTAAGCGGAGATTTGTCACTGCATGAGAATGCGAGTAGACCCATCGCCGTCTTTTCATAAGAACGTTTATATTTTACCAGCATCGCTGGGTTCACCACCTTTAGTCATTCAAGTTTCACGATGTGAAGACGTGAGAGACATGGTTCATTGTGCCATAACCTTCAGGCAAAAATCAATTCTCGTCCCAAACCTTCACTTCTGCCATCTTCGTTCCTTGACGAAGTTTGACGGCATGTTCAAGACCAGATGTCACTTTACCGAAAACTGTATGGACGCCATCCAAGTGTGGTTGTGGCTCATGGACGATGAAGAACTGTGAAGACCCTGTGTTACGTCCTGCGTGTGCCATCGAGAGTGATCCCGCTTCGTGTTTGTGTGGGAATGAAGTCGATGTCTCACATGGAATCGTATAACCAGCGCCACCCATTCCAGTACCATCCGGGCAACCGCCTTGGCTGACGAATCCAGGAATGACACGGTGGAATGTTAATCCGTTGTAGAACCCGCTGTTCGCAAGTTTTTCGAAGTTTTCGACCGTGATCGGTGCCTCGTTGTGGAATAAATCAAATTCAATCATTTCGCCATTTTCAAGTTTCATAGAACCTTTTTTCATGTTTCAAGCAACCCCTTTATTTGAATATGTATCCTGCTGTTTTACACTCACATTACCCATCTTATCAAAAAAACACGTCTGTCTCCACTTTTTTTGTGGAAACAGACGTTCTGCCTTATTGGATGACAGCGTGAACGAGTGGTCGAGCTTCTGGTTTCGTCGCACCGATTGTATACGCGTGATCTAAACGTTCGACAGCCGAAGACATGTCTTCCATGTTCGAGCGGAGTACGGCAATCACATCGCCCGCCTCGACACGGTCGCCAACTTTCTTCTCGAGCGTGATGCCTGCCGCGAAGTCGATTTTGTCTTCTTTCGTCGCACGACCTGCTCCGAGAAGCATCGCTGCGACACCGACTTCGTCTGCGATGATCGACTCGACATAACCCGCTTCTTTTGCGACGAATGTCGTCTCGTATGAAGCTTGTGGTAATTTTGTCACGTCATCGACGAGCGACGCGTCCCCACCTTGTGCTTCGACGAACTTACGGAACACCTCGAGGGCGTGACCGTCAGCAATTCGTTTTTCAAGGTCTGCATATGCTTCGTCAAACGTTGGATAGAAATCACCGAGGACAGCCATATGACCTGCAATCGTGAGCGCGATTGTTTTCAAGTCTTCTACTTCTTTACCTGAAAGAACTTCAATCGCTTCTTTTACTTCGTTCGCGTTCCCGATCTCAAAGCCGAGCGGTTGGTCCATGTCTGTGATGACAGCGACCGTCTTACGACCGACGTTCTTCCCGATTGCGACCATCTCTTCTGCGAGTGCTTTCGCATCATCGAACGACTTCATGAACGCACCTGAACCCGTCTTGACGTCGAGGACGATACTGTCAGCTCCAGCTGCAATCTTTTTCGACATGATTGAACTCGCGATGAGTGGAATCGACTCAACGGTAGCCGTCACATCACGTAGCGCATAAAGACGTTTGTCAGCTGGCGTCAAGTTCCCCGTCTGACCGATAATCGACATCTTAATATCGTTTACTTGTTTCGTGAATTGTTCTTCTGTCAATTCGACGTTAAAACCTGGGAACGATTCGAGTTTATCGATCGTACCACCCGTATGACCGAGACCACGGCCACTCATTTTCGCGACCGGGATCCCGATTGACGCGACGAGTGGTGCGACAATCAAGCTGATCTTGTCACCGACTCCGCCCGTTGAGTGCTTATCGACTTTCTTCCCTTCGATGTTCGAAAGATCGATCGTATCGCCAGACTTCACCATTTCCATCGTCAAGGCTGCTGTCTCGTTTTCAGTCATCCCGTTAAAATAGATGGCCATCGACAATGCCGACATCTGATAGTCAGGAATCGTTTCGTTCGTGAATCCTTCGACGACGAAGCGAATCTCCTCTTCGTTCAATTCTCCACCGTTACGTTTTTTCAAAATCAAATCGACCATACGCATAACTGTCGTCCTCCTAGAAATAAGTTACTTACATGCTTTTAATCGTGCCGCGCACGAGTGAAAGGAAGTCTTGACGAACACGTTCTGTCGTCTCGATGACTTCTTCATGGTTAAGTGGTTGATCTAAAATCCCTGCTGCCATGTTCGATACACACGAAATCCCGAGGACGCGCATATCCGAGTGACGCGCGACGATGACTTCTGGTACCGTCGACATCCCGACGACGTCACCACCGAGAAGACGTGCCATTTTCACTTCTGCTGGTGTCTCGTAAGTTGGACCTGTGTTCCCGAAGTAAACCCCTTTTTGGACAGTGAGTCCGAGGTCTGAAGCGACGCGTTCTGTCAATTTCACGAGTTCTTTATCGTACGCTTCTGACATATCTGGGAAGCGAGTCCCGAATTCACTCGCATTCTTCCCGATGAGTGGGCTCGTCCCGAAGAAGTTGATGTGATCCGTGATGATCATCAAATCACCAGGGTTGAACGACTCGTTACACGCGCCCGCCGCGTTCGTGACGATGAGTGTCTCGACACCAATCAATTTGAGGACACGAACAGGGAACGTCACCTGTTCCATCGAGTATCCTTCATAGAAGTGGAACCGTCCTTGCATTGCGACGACGCGTTTTCCTTCAAGTTCTCCGAACACGAGTTGTCCCGCATGCCCTTCGACAGTTGATACTGGGAAGTGTGGAATCTCTTCATAAGGGATTGCAACCGGATTCTCAATTTCGTCCGCGAGGACTCCAAGGCCTGACCCGAGAATAAGTCCGATTTCTGGTGTAGCGCCCATACGCTCCTGCAAAAACGCTTTTGTTTCGTTCCAATTTACCATGAATATTGCCTCCTCAAATTTCGTTTAAGAAACTCTTTCCGTTTGATGGTGCCGCAACGTCAAAGTTGTCAGCCACTGTCGCACCGATATCTGCAAACGTACCTCGAATGCCTAAATCAACTGCTTTCGCTCCAGTGTGATGTACGATGAGCGGTACATATTCACGCGTGTGGTCTGTACCAGCATGTACTGGGTCATTCCCGTGGTCTGCCGTGATGATGAGTAAGTCGTCTTCACGGAGACGCTCCATCACTTCAGGTAGACGGGCATCATATTCTTCAAGCGCGACGGCGTAGCCTTCCGGATCACGACGATGACCGAACAATGCGTCAAAGTCGACCAAGTTCAAGAAGCAAAGCCCTTCGAAATCTTCTTCGAGTGATTCAACCAACTTGTCCATCCCGTCCATATTCGATTTCGTACGGACCGCTTTCGTCACACCTTCACCGTCGTAGATATCACTGATTTTCCCGAGAGCGATGACATCTTTCCCAGCCTCTTCGAGCGTATTCATGACTGTCTTACCGAAAGGTTTGAGTGCGTAGTCATGACGATTTGCCGTACGTACCCATGCACCCGGTGTGCCGATGAACGGACGGGCGATAATACGACCGAGCATATACGGGTCTTCACGTGTAATCTCACGCGCGTATTCACAAATCCGGTACAACTCGTCGATTGGCACAATCTCTTCGTGCGCGGCGATCTGTAGGACCGAATCTGCTGATGTATAAACGATGAGCGCGCCTGTCTCGACATGTTCTTCACCAAGCTCATCCAAGATGGCCGTACCTGATGCCGGCTTGTTTCCGATGATTTTTCGACCACTGAACTCTTCTAGACGATGAATCAAATCGTCCGGGAATTCTTCAAAAACGCGGAACGGCGTCTCGATATGAAGACCCATGATTTCCCAGTGCCCTGTCATCGTATCTTTACCAGCCGAGATTTCTTCCATACGACCATATGCACTTGGCGTCTCCGACACGTCGATTCCTTGAATCGGTTTAATGTTCGCGAGTCCGAGTTTTCCCATATTCGGCATGTTCAATCCGTTATGTTCACGAGCGATATGTCCGAGCGTATCGGCCCCTTTGTCACCGAACTGTTCAGCATCCGGTGCTTCACCGATACCGACCGAGTCCATGACCACTAAAAAAATACGTTTAAACTTCTTCACAAAAAATTCCTCCTTTTCAATGTCTAGGCACGAGGGTGATGCTTGCGATACACATCATGTAGCCGCGACTTATTGACGTGTGTATACACTTGCGTCGTCGCTAAATCCGCATGACCGAGCATTTGTTGAATGGCACGTAAGTCTGCGCCGTTCTCGAGCAAGTGTGTCGCAAAAGAATGACGGAGAACGTGAGGTGTGATCTCCTTATCAATTCCGGCAAGCTTGGCACGTCGTTTGATCATCTTCCAAAATCCTTGACGACTGAGCCGTCCACCTCTGCCGTTTAAAAAGAGCGCTTCGGTCTCTCTGCCGCCGAGTCCGTTTCGGGCTTGTTGAATATACCGCTCGACAAACCCTTGCGCGACCGACGAAACCGGAATGATTCGAGCGCGCTCGCCTTTCCCTTCACATTGTAGATACCCCAATTCGAACTGCAAATCATCCAAATCAAGACCTAAAAGTTCACTGACCCGCATTCCGGTCCCGTAAAGCAACTCGAGCATCGCACGGTCCCGAAGTGAGAGCGGGTCGGATGTCGGGACGCTATCTAAGAGACGCTCGACTTCCTGTTGCGACCAAGTATCCGGAAGTTGCTTTTCTGCTTTCGGCGTCTCTAGATACAGAGACGGATCAGTCGTCGTGACCCCGGTCATTTTTAGATGATGATGGAACATCCGGATTGAACTGACAGCTCGTCTCAAAGAAGACGAAGCACGTCCCGCCTGTGACAGTTCTTCGATATGCTTTACGATATGAGAACGTGTTACGTCGTTCCAATCTTTCACCCCCAACTGGTTTAAGGTCGATGCGTACTGCGTCAAGTCGCTCGCATACGCCTGTCTCGTGTTGGCGGACATCCGCTTTTCAACCGTCATGTACTGAAGAAATGACTCGATATGCGAACGCATCATACCCTCCTCCTTCCTCGTTTCACCTGAATACGCTTACAGCATATCACTTATGTAAACTGTTGTGAAGATGTCTGACCTCATTTTTTAATCACTTTTTTGTGAACATAAAAGGTGATGTGTCATTGTTCTATTTTTTAATTTTTCTGGCATATTCCAATTCGGAACGATATACTACAAATGACTTATTAAAATATTTTAAAAAGTAGACTGGAGTGTGGTCGTGTTGAAAGATCCACAACATGAATTACTAGTTGATATCCGAAAGCAGATGGCTCTGTATAGCGTATCGACAATCTCTGAATTGAGTAAAGTCACACACGTTTCATTCCCTACCATCAAAAAGATGATCGATGACATGATTGTACGTGGGGAAGTCATCGAACATGGTCATAAGGCACCAGAAGGTGGGCGCCCTGCAAAAAGTTATGGGTATAATCCTGAATTCCGTCACTGTTTGACGTTATATATCGAAGCGAGAGAGATTCGCTACCGCTTGATTAACTGTCAACATCAGATTGTAGAAGATGGAGTGTCCCTAATCACCGACAGTCATTTAGAAGCGTTAGGAGAACTAGTTGATCCGTTTATTGAGGACAAGACAAAAATCGGAGCGATTTCTGTCGGAGTCGCCGCTGCTGTAGACATGGGTCGGATTGTTTTCGCCCCAGAATACCCGTCGCTTGCGCACCTAGATTTAAAACACTGGTTGATGGAACGAACAGGACTTCCCGTCGTCATTGAAAATGATATGAATGCCGCCGTTTATGGATTTTCTAAACGAGATGAGACGACAACTCATCAGTCCATCGTCTATCTCGGTCTCGGGAAGAATGGTCCTGGTGCTGGTATCTTGTTCGATGGACACGTCGCTCGTGGACAATCCGGGTTTAGTGGAGAAGTTTCATTTCTTCCGCTTTATGATGATGCATCGTTTTATGACCGTATTAAAGATAAGCCTTATGGACCAAACGTTCTGAAGAAAGAAGAAATTGATGCATTGGGACGTCTCGTCGCTACGTTTGCTGCGACACTCAACCCCCACGCATTTATTTTCTCAGATGTCGATCTCGTTCAAGAGGATTTGCTTCACATTAACCGTGCCTGCGAACGATACCTTCCCTCCCGTCACATTCCCGTCCTTCGAATCGGGCAATGGGAGGAAGATTATTTTTCGGGACTGGCCCGACTCGGCATTGAATTGACGCTCGAAACCATACAACGAGGTGACGTATGACGATTTTATTATTGGCTGTAATTTATATCGCGTTTATCAGCCTCGGTCTCCCGGATGCCCTGCTCGGTGTCGGTTGGCCACTCATGCATCAAGAGTTTTCAGCCCCATTATCAATGGTCGGTTGGATTTTCATGACAATTGCTGGCGGAACGATTCTGTCGAGTATACTCAGCGGCAAACTATTAGAGCACTTTGACACGAAACAAGTCACATTCGGTTCAACGCTACTAACCGCGCTCTGTCTGTTCGGTTTCTATTGGGCGCCTTCAATTGGTTGGCTGTTCGCATTAGCCATTCCGCTTGGTTTAGGGGCAGGTGCCGTCGATGCCGCACTGAATCATTACGTTGCAGAACACTACGAAGCACATCATATGAATTGGTTACACTGTTTTTGGGGGATTGGCGCAACCGGTGGACCACTCGTCATGGCGGGAGTGTTGACGGAGAATGGATGGCGTGACGGCTATTTAATCATCGCTGCAGTTCAGTTCGGTTTGGCCCTCGTGTTATTGCTGTCCTTCCCACTCTGGAAACAGAAAGGTCAGTCAATTACACACCATCAAGAAACAGCCGTCACGACGCTCGAACGCAAGTGGCCACTTGGAATTTCTTATGCATTGGTCACGTTTTTACTTTATTGCGGGGTCGAAGCATTGATTGGCTTATGGACAAGTAGTTACCTCGTGCAAACGAAACAATTTTCGATCGCGACGGCTGCGGCATGGGTGTCAATCTATTACGGTAGTATCACGCTCGGGCGATTCGTGAGCGGGTTTCTCTCATTCCGTTTCACAAACAAACAGATGATTCGGATGGGACAATCGCTTGCCCTTCTCGGTAGTATTTTCTTTTTCATCCCGACATCCGCGACGATGTTAGTCGGCTTGATATTGATTGGATTCGGATTGGCTCCGATTTATCCGAGTATGCTTCACGATACACCGAACCGGTTCGGGTCTGCCCAATCAAAACGATTGATGGGTTCCCAAATGGCATTCGCATACACCGGAAGTACGTTTTTACCACCATTGTTTGGTTTGCTCGTCTCTCAAACGTCACTTGGCTTCCTGCCACTCGTGACAGTCATGATCATGATGGGGATGCTTTTTAGTACAGAGCGATTGAATCAAAGGATTAGACGAACAACATAGGAGGAGCCTACATGAGAATTGAGCATATTGCGCTTTGGGTCGAAAATCTTGAGAACATGCGCATGTTTTATGAGACCTACTTCGACGCCCAATCGAATGAGAAATATGAAAATCCATCGAAGCGATTTGAATCGTATTTTTTGACGTTTCCTGATTCAAGTTGCCGAATCGAATTGATGCACCGACCAGATCTTGTGAAGCATACGAAAGAAATGATCGGATATGCCCACATCGCCTTCTCACTCGGAAGTAAGCAAGCGGTAGATACGTTGACGGAGCGGCTTCGACTCGACGGATACACACACGTGGACGGCCCACGGACGACCGGGGACGGCTATTACGAAAGTGTCTGTCTCGACCCAGAAGGAAATAAAATCGAGTTGACCATCTAATTTGAAAAGGAGCGAACAATATGATTCAGGCTATTTTACTTGATTTAGACGGAACGTTGTTGAATGACCAGAAATTGATTACCGAACAGACGAAGTGCACGCTCATGGCATTACAACGACAAGGTGTCAAAGTCGTTCTTGCCTCTGGCCGTCCGAAACGCGGGATGTTGCCCTATGCCGAAGAGTTGAGACTAAACGAGTACAACGGGCTGATTGTTTCTTCAAATGGAGCTTGTGTCACGGACGCTACGACAGGCGATACGTTGTTTGAACAAGCGATGCAAATCGAGGATGTTCGCTCAATTTTAAAGCATTTAGAGAATTTCGACGTCATTCCGATGATTAACGATGAAACGTATATGTATGTAAAAGATGTATTTGCCGGAATGATTGAGGTGAACGGACAACTCGTTAACATCATCGAATACGAGTCGAGAGGCGGACGATTCCAACTACGCGAAGAGCCGAATTTAAGAGACATCATCGAGTTCCCTGTTCATAAAATCCTCGTCGCAGGTCAACCTGATTATTTACAAGAAGTCGCACCTGCTATGGCAGACCCTTTTGACGATCGGGTCACGAGTATGTTCACGGCAGCGATGTATTACGAATTCACCGATTTAGGAATCGATAAAGCGAAAGCGCTTCGTCACGTCTTTGAAGAATTGTCGATTGACCGTGAACAGGTCATTGCTTTCGGAGATGGTCATAACGACCGTTCAATCATTGAGTACGCTGGAATCGGAATTGCCATGGGAAATGCAGTCGGGGCACTGATTGACATAGCGAGTGAAGTCACGACATCAAACAATGAAGACGGGATTTCAAGAGTTCTTGAACGATACATTACTCATTGAAAAAAGGACAGATGACCCGATTGGGCCGTCTGTCCTTCATCTTTTAACCGTTGATCACTGCTTTATGACCTTCGAGCGTGACGCCTTTTGCTTGGCATACTTTACAGATGCCGTGAAACGTCAAGCGATGGTCTTTAATGAGAAATTCGTATTTGCTCTCGACTTTTTTCTCGACATCGACGAGCAAGTCTTCCATGATTTCTTCGACCGAGCCGCATTCGACACAGACGAGATGGTGGTGCGAATGATTCGCCCCTTCAGGACGCAAATCAAAGCGTGCGACCCCGTCACCGAAGTTGACTTTGTCGACAACACCGAGCTCAGTCAATAACTCAAGTGTGCGATACACCGTTGCGAGTCCGATCTCTGGTGCGATGCTCTTGACGAGCATAAAGACGTTCTCGGCACTCAAATGGTCACTCTCATTCTCAAGTAAGATGCGAACCGTCGATTCACGTTGCGGTGTCAATTTATATCCTTTGGCGCTCAATTGCTGTTTAATTCGTTCAATTCGCGTTTCCATAAGGCGCCCCCTCTTTACATAGTTCACTACACAAAGCATACCGAAGTTTTAATCAATTTTCAATTTAAAATCATTACTATGTAAGTTTACCATATAAAATTTCAGATTAGAATTATTTTAATCTAGACAATTGCCACCATTGTATCGCCATGATTGTCTTCGCATCGGTGATGACACCTCTGTCTAACAAATCAACCGCCTCTTCAAAAGAATATCGTTTCACGTTTAAAAACTCATCCTCGTCAAGATTCATTTCACCCGCTGATAATCCTTTCGCGACAAACACATCGACTCGCTCACTGCAAAAACCTGGGGCTCCGTAAAAAGAAAAAATCTTTTCGAGCGACTCCGCCGTATATCCGGTCTCTTCAGCTAACTCACGTTCGGCACTCGATACCGGTTCTTCCCCTTTTTCAAGTTTGCCTGCTGGGATTTCAAGCGACATCGATTCAAACGCTTTTCGATACTGCTCTACCATGACAATTTTGTCCGATTCATCGATGACGAGCACGGCAACAGCACCGTTGTGATAGACGAGTTCTCGCACAGACGTGTTTCCATTCGGAAGGGAGACGACATGCTTTTCCACATCGAAAATCTTACCTTCGTAGATAACTTCCCGCTCAATCGTTTTTTCTTCCATATGATTACTCCTCACTTTTCGATATACTCTGATTATGAGTCAAACCAACATTTCGAACAAGGAGGAATCCATATGAGTGAACTCGGACTCGGAACGATGACCATTTTGAAACATGGAGAAATTGAGGCAAAGAAGATCCTCGAGGCGGCCATTCAATCGGGGATTCGCCATATCGATACAGCAGATGTCTATGCACGACAAGCTGTCGAGCGCGTAATCGGGGAAACGTTAGGTCAGGAACGAAAACAACTCTTTTTAGCGAGTAAAGGTGGAAACGAACTGACTGAAGACGGGATGCGTTGGAATCCTAATCCGTCGTACTTAGAGGAAGCGTTACACGGATCGCTCGAACGATTGCAAACCGATTATCTAGATTTATATTATATTCACGGTGGTACGCTCGAGGACGATCTCGACGCAACGATTGAATGGGCGCAAAAACAAAAGCGTGACGGTCTCATCCGACAAATCGGACTCTCGTCCATTCGACCGAACGTCATCAAACAGTGGGTCGCTTCTGGAGCTCTCGATGTGCTCATGACGCCGTATTCCCTTCTTGACCGACGACCAGAGACGCTTGATTTGTCGATTCCAATCGTTGGACGTGGTGTTCTTGCCAAAGGATTACTGACGGATGAATGGGAGACACGACTCGGGGATAAAGGATTTGAGTCGTGGCGAAAAGAGGAACTTGCCAGTGAATTGGCGATGATGCCTAATCCGATTCAGGCGTATGCACTCGAAGCCGCTAAGCGGTTCTGTGACGTCGTTTTACCGGGTGCCTCTTCAGTGAAGCAATTGAACGAGACGATTCGCGCGTACGAGACTGAAATCGATGAAGAAGCGCTTGACCGACTACTCGCCCGTCTGCCAATTCATTCTTATACAAAACACGTGACCTGAACTGTTTCAGGTCACGTGTTTTTCATTACGCGCTTTAATCTGTTCGATTGCCCAGTCTGCCCATCCGGCATAGTTTTCCATCATCCGAATCGCGTATTCACTCGTCAATAAATAACCGAGCGTATCTTCATCAGATTGATGTTCTTCCTGGAACATTCGAATTTGTTGGGCAACTTGTTCGTGATGGGCTTTTGTCTCTTCGATATATCGGACCGCTTCTTCGACTGGAAGCAACTGAAGCAAACTGACTCGCAAAAGGTTTTCATCTTTCATCTTTGGTTGAAACGATGTCGGTTGACGTAGCCAGTTAATCAACTCCTCACGTCCTTGGTCCGTGATCGAGTAGATTTTCTTATCTGGCAACTCCTGTTGCGAAATATGCTCCGCTGAGACGAGGTCATCTTCTTCCATCTTTAACAGTTCCCGATAAATCTGTGTATGGTGTGCGTTCCAAAAATGAATCATCTGCGCCTTGAACGTCGCGTTCAGGGCATACCCGGTCGCAGGCTGGTGGGTCAATAACCCGAGCAATGCGTGACGTAACGCCATATCCATCACCTTTTCCTTATCATGCTATTTTTATAAGTGTATCACATTCTTCTAAGAATTCGAGAATGCCAATCTGTTGACGACTCGTTTAAAACCCGACAAAATGGATAGAAGAAAGGAGAGTTGTCTATGCAACCGATTCATTCATCACAACAATTTGACGAAGCCACAAAAGATCATGGAATGGTAGTCTTCACCACGTCATGGTGCCCGGACTGCAAACGTCTCGACATGTATGTCGACGAGCTCGTCAAAGACTATCCACAGTTTAACTGGCATGTCGTCGACCGCGACGAACTACCAGAATTATCTGATGCTCAAGAAGTTCGCGGCATCCCTTCACTTCTCTATTATAAAGACGGGGTAAAACAAGAACACCTCCACTCGGCAAACGCCAAGACGGAGATGCAAATTCGTTCATTCCTCGATACGATTCAAGCATAACCTGATTCCTGCAGACCTATCGGCTGCAGGATTTTTTTGTACACGCTTATGTCATCCTCGTCTATACTGTAAGAAATAACCAAACAGGAAAGGAGAATGATCATGATTCGAACTCGCCTTTTTACCGCACTTTGTTTCACTATCTTCATGTTAATCGGCTGTACACAATCATCCACCTCATCACCTATACCACCGGATGATGAGAAGGTCATCATAAATCATGCAATTGAATATCTAAACAATATGGATTGGCTACCAACCGACGAAGATGGCAAACAGGCCACGATTCAATCCATCACAGTCGACGATCGTTTTGAATTAATTGATTCACGCTTTGAAGGGTCAAGGGCCTGGCTCGTCACGTTTCCTTCTGATTCACAGCGCACGGTCGAGATTCCACAAGTGCTCGTTGAATCAGAATCGAATGAAGTGATTGGCTATTTGCCGAGCGAATGACGCTTTAGACCTCCGACTACTTGTAGTGCCGAACATATCGCGAGTCAATGAAACGCTTCACATAATATGGAAGACGCCCATGCCACGTGAACTGTCCAAATGTCAGCAAGGCACGACCTGGTGTCGTCAATAGTATATTCATCGATTGACGTCTTCGAAATGGTTGACTCGTCTCACCGAGTAACCGCTTGGCGACAAAGCGCCCCGATCTGACAGCATCGACGCCTCCATTTAAGCAGGATGCCATATCTCCTGTTACATATATATTCGTAAACTGATGATGACGCAAATATTCATCCGTCTCTATAAAATTGTCAGGTTTTGCAAGCCCGGATTCAGCCCACCATTCTACGGGAACAACGCCCGTCGCATCTAGCAGAAGCCCCTCCGATGCGTCATCTTGAAACTGTTGTTTCACGACCATAATGCCTGATTTCACTAGAAGACGTTCAATTTGTTTCTGTCTATGGAGCGGCACGTCTGGCAAAATCTTTTTCGCATACAGCGTCACGTCTTTCGTCTTTGCGCACGTAAACGCCATTTCTACACCGGCCTTGCCCCCACCGACAATCGTCACTACTGGACTCGAATCGATACGGCCAAGTAAAGCTTGTGACATCGGTTTAAGCGGTGTCCCAATGCCTCTACTCTTTGCACCAGTCGCCAGCACAAGTTGATCGTAGTGAAACAAGCCCTGTTCCGTTTGAACGGTTTGCTGATGAGGGTCAATTGAGATAACCCGTTCTGCGACCGGTTCAAGTCGTGGCAATTGGACTGTCGCGGAGTTCATGAGCCCGGCAATCACTTGTGGGAAGGCACCTGTATACACCGTCTGACGTCCTCCGATGAATTGAACTTCGTAATGCTCTCGAATCTCATCAAGACGGTCCAAAATTTCAAGCTGACCGTGACCGAGTCCTGCCAAAACCAATACTTGTTTCATCGCAAAATTCTCCGCGCCTCGATGAATCGTTGCGTGATTGTCATCACTTCAAGTACTAAAAAGATGAGCGCAATCACACCGACCCAGTTCGGGAAGAGAATCATCAATGTGAACAAGATGAAGCATTCCGTTCGTTCAATGATTCCAGGCTGATAATAAAATGTCTTCTCTGATCGCCTTGAACTACTTGCACCGACAGCCAAAAATAGCGTCATCGCAATGACAAATGATCCAATCAATATGAGAAAGATTGGCATGTATTCCGGATAGCGAAGGGCGAGGGCAATCACGACCGACAATTCGACGAACCGGTCCAAGACGAGATCGAGCACCGTTCCAAAACCAGTCGTTTTGGATTTTCGTGCCATCGTCCCATCCAAGACATCAAGCAAACCGGATAGCCACAATAAGATAACGGCCGTCCAGTGCATGTCATTATAAATAAAGATTCCTGTCGAAACCCCTATGATTCCGCCTAAAATGGTTACTTCATTCGGTGTAAAGTTCCATTTGAGCAGTCGATTCGCCCCCCGTTCAATGACAGGCTGGACGTAACGACTCCCGTACGTATCAAGCATGGTATTCCTCCTTTCGTTTGATTCGATATGTCATTCCGATTCGAAACCATTCATGCGTCGGTAACATGACCGACCTCCCATCCTCGAAATGATATTCTCCAAAGCACTGACCGAACCGATAAATTTTCTTCATCAATTGCACCGGTTCACCAATCGTTTCGGATATTTCCACCTCGGACAATGGTCGAAGTTTGCCATCGAGCATGACAAAGTCTCCGAATCCAGGTGCGGAGTCATATAACTCCTCTGCGGTCCCTGTCTGCGTCACCTTGCCAGCTTCAAGCAGTGTCACTCGATCTGCCATGAGCATCGCCTCTTCTCGGTCATGGGTGACCAATACTGCCGTGAGGCCGAGCTCTTTGACTAAGTCACGGATGAAACGTTGCAAATCAAGTTTTAGCTTCGGATCAAGGTTTGTGAACGGTTCATCCAATAACAGAAGTTCCGGTTCTGCCGCTAGAGCCCGGGCAAGGCTCACGCGTTGCTGTTCTCCACCCGATAGTTCGTGTATTTCAGCATCGTACCGGTCAGCGAGGCGAACGACCTGTAACCAATGTTCTGCTTGTTTACGTGAACGCCCACGTGTCGCGAGTGTGACGTTCTCCCCTACCGTCAGATGTGGGAACAACAATGCAGTCTGCGATAGCATCGTGACGCGACGTTTATGGGCGGGAATGTTGTTTAAGGAGCGATGATTCCACCACACATCACCTCCATCAGCCGTCTCGAGACCTGCGATGATTCGGAGAATTGTCGATTTCCCTGAGCCGCTCACCCCGACGATTGCATGAATGTCATGAGGTGCGACTTTAAAATTGACACCATCTAATATGTGTCTTGATCCAAATTGTTTACGTAAATCGTGTACATTCAAACTCATTGTAGACGTCCTTTCAGCATACGCACCATCCACCGATTCCATCCGGAAAGCAAAAAATAGATGACTACGGGGAATAAAATGAGCATCCATGTGTTCGAGAGCGCGAGACTCCTATTGTTTCCCGCGTAAGATTGATACAATTCTGTCGTCACCGTCGGGATCAATCCTGCACCGATCAGCTGAATGAGTGCGAATTGACTGAGTAAAATGACGGTCGTGAATAACGCGATGGTCCGCATCGTTCTCGAGAAGAGCGGATATAATACATAGACGACTCGTCGACTCATCGGCAATAGTCGAGCCTGTTCTAAAAGTGGACGACCGATGACCGCCATTCCGTTATAAGCGAGACGGATTGAATATGGAATCGTCACGACGAGCAAGGCGATTATGACTCCGATATACGTCCCGATTAGCCCAACTTCAGCTAAGATCAGATAAAGCCCAAACAAAGTGGCAAGCATCGGAATGAACAACGGTAAAAACACGAGCCATTCTATGACACTTTTCCATCTCGATTCTGTCCATAAGAGCCACCAGGCAAATGTCGTCGCTAGCCACACATTGATGCTAGATAGAATAATGGTTAATCCAATCGTATGAACAATGGACTCAACATTCCCGATTTCCATTGACGGAGCGACTAAAAATAAACTGACGAATGGGAATAACGCAATAAGTAGGATGAATCCTTGACGAATCATCGCCTTACCCCCCGTTCAATCCGTCGTCGAACGGATGCGGTGATCATGTAAGACACGAATACACCGAATCCGACAAAACATGTCCAAATAAGGGCGACGGCATACGGTTCTGTCGCCTCCAAATAGAGTCCCGTAGAGAGTCGTTCGTATGCGAGGACACCGATTAGTTTCGGATAGGTCACACCGAGCAGTGCCGGAACCTCATACGCAAATGAAATAAAAGCGATTAAGATCCAAGTCGAGTCGAGCAACGGTTTAATCAAGAACGGGAACTCTGCATGTTTGAACTGTGCATAGGGAGAAAGTTGCAGCGTTTTCGCCGTTTCTACGTAACCCCGATTCAATTGTTCGTACGTTCCAATCATCATTAAAAAGACAAACGGAGTCTCCTTCCATATGTATGTCAGGATGACCGTCACATAATCTCGCTCGTTCGACTCAATCCCCAAAAAACCATTGGACCCACTAAATAATAGCCAAAACAAATACGCCGCTGCGATGTGAGGAACGAACATCGGGATTTTCAAGATTGTCGATGTGAATCGCCATCGTTGATTTACAACCGTCCGTGCAACCCACGTTCCGAGGACGAGCGATACGATTGTCGACACACTGACGACATAAAGCGTAGTGAATAAACTATCTCGCCACGTTTCGTCTGTCAACAGTGCGCCCCAATCCGTCCCGAGCGCCTCCATTCCTAGAAAAAGGAGGGCAGCGAGCGGCAAAAAAGATACGAGAATCGTTAACGCGACACTACTTCGCAACACTCGGCCA
The DNA here is from genome assembly GCF_037619445.1 of Exiguobacterium sp. USCH10. Classification (GTDB taxonomy): domain Bacteria; phylum Bacillota; class Bacilli; order Exiguobacteriales; family Exiguobacteriaceae; genus Exiguobacterium; species Exiguobacterium aestuarii_A. The sequence continues at coordinate 182,665 of NZ_JAQPZO010000002.1, forward strand.
CTCCTCGCGTACGGCATCAATGATGTTCGGTCCGTAATCTGGAATCGAGCGTTCGAGCAACTGTTCTGGATTTGGATACGTCACGCCGTCTCCTAGCTCTTCGAAGGCTTTTTGGTCGTTTGCATCAAGTTTTGTTAAATCGAGTGACGTCCCATCTCCCCAATAATCAGGACCTTGTTTCACGAGCTGAGCTTCTGGCGATAACAGTTCTTGAATGAGAACGAGCGCCCCATCTGGATTTGGTGAATTGAAGGGGATAGCCAAAAAGTGCGTCGAGGCAATCGAGTGATCTAAGAGAAGTGCACGTGTCTCTTTCGGGAAGATGCCTTCCTTCACTTCCGCTTCGGCTCGACGTTCATTGAAGCCCATCGTCATCCAAACTTCCCCTGATGCATAGAGTTGATCGAGTTGTTCAAGCGTCTTCGGATACGTCTGTCCTTCTTTCCATAAATTCGGGGACCACGCTTTCAAATCATCCCAGAACGACTCTTCAACGGTCGCATTTTTGTTCAATTCATCACCGTAGCGCTCATATAAAAGATGGCGGACAAAAGCATTTCCAGTGAAATCTGTGACTTCAGGATACGTGAAACGACCTGGGTTGTCTTCGGTCCAGCGACGTAATTCCTCAAACGATTCTGGAGGATTGTCTACTTTCGCTGCATCGTAATGCAAGATAAACTGTACATTTCCCCAAGCGAGTTCCAAGTCATCTGTCGGTGTACCGGCATCTGATTGTTGAGCCGTTTCATTTAATAACGTGGCATTTGGGACACGCTCCATCAGTCCATCCCGAAGGAGTCCTGCTTCTTTCGCATTTCGGAAATTATCGCCGTTAATCCAGACGACGTCGATTGTTCCGACTTGTCTGTCCGCTTTTTTGTCGAGCGATAGCTGACGTACGAATTCTGCCGTATCCATCGCGACACGATTTAATTCGACATCGTAAGATTCCTCAAGCCGGGGTGCCACATAGTCATCAATATAGCTATTGATTCCTTCGTCCCCACCCCACATATATAGATTGACGGTCGACCCTTCCGCTGACTCAGCCGCAGCTTCGAATGTGTCCGAAAACTCAACCGCCTCTTCATTCCCACATGCTGCAACGAAAGTAAGCATAAGCGTTGCGAGCAATACTCTCCATTTCTTCATCGTTCTCCCCCTTTTTTACTTTTTCTCAAATCCCCGTTTTGCGAGCACTTCGAACATAGTTGGGCATATTGCATACACATTCGCACCGATATTCATCCACCACGGCGCATTGATCTCGCGTTTGCGCGTCAAACTCCCTTTGACAATCGCGTCGGCTAATCGTTTCGGATCAAGCATGATTCCTTTAACGCTTTGTGCATATGTACCACTCTTATCGGCCCGATCAAAGAACGGCGTGGCAATCGGTCCCGGATTGACGGTCATGACATGGATGCCACGTGGCTTCAACTCGAGTCGCAGGGCGTTCGAAAACTGTAAAAGTGCCGCCTTCGACCCAGCGTATACAGCTGATTTCGGTGTCGGAACTTTTGCAGCTTGCGAACAGATGTTGATGATGATACCTCCACGATCTAACACTCGGGCAGCGTTCCTCGATAACAACATCGGAGCGACGGCATTCACATGCATCGTTTCTTTCATCACATCGGTCGATTGATCAGTCACGAAATCAAATTCAGCCATTCCTGCGTTATTGACCCAAACGTCAAACTTCCCAAATCGCTCAATCACATCATCAACAAGAGCATCCGCCTTCGTGACGTCCGCGCGTATCCATTCTCCCTCACACATGGTCGCAATGGTTTTCAGACGTTCTTCATGTCTTCCAATCAACAACACGCTATATCCTTTTTCATAAAAAGAATGCGCCAATGCGGCACCGAGTCCGCTTGACGCACCTGTAATGACTACCCGTTTCATGACATCTCTTCTTTCTTTGTATAAATCCATTTTTGGTCATCTCGGCGTCTCTCGATGTCGCCACGCTCTTCGAGTAAACTGAGTCGTGCGAACACCTCGCTAAAGACGAGTGGCATACCACTTCGCATCTTTCTCCCATATAATTTCATCGACCAATCAAAGACACTGAGTCCATCTTCCCATTCAGTGAGCAATTGTTCACTGCGTTCATACCGTTGTCGGATCCGGTTTTCAATCAAATCGTTCGGATGATGAATCGGTTCACCATGTCCACTGACGACAAGTTTCAAATCGATTCCACGCAACTTTTTAAGTGAATCGATGTAGAGAATAACCGGTGAGGCAAACCCTTCATCCTCATACGGTTGTTCAATGAGTGGATTTGGTTCGACCTTATCAATCAAGTGATCTCCCGCAATCAAAACGCCTCCAGGACCGATCAATCCGAGCTGGTCACTCGCATGTCCCGGCAAATGAATCGTTTGCCACGCCCCGTCCGGTGTCACAGCTTGTCCGTCACTAAACGTCATGGTGACGGTCGTCGGCCCAATCCAACGTAATGCTTCCCGATAGTCTGGCAATTTTTCCACGAGTGGCGCCGGTGCTCCAAATGAGAGCGCCAATTCATGTAAAAAGTGGTTGCCCCTTTTTAGAAAATTCGGGGTTTGTTCTAAGTATCGAACGAGCTTCTCGTGCCCATACACCGGAATCGAGGCATCACGAAGTCGCCACGCCTGCCCCGCATGGTCGGCATGATGATGCGTCAAAAATAAAAAGTCGATGTCAGACAACGATAGTTCAAGCTCTTCAAGTTGCCGATTCAATGAAGTCCACGCTTCTTCCGTATCTGGTCCACAGTCGACCATAAAAAAGCGATTCTTATGTTCAACGATATATACGTTCACGTTTCCAACTTCGAACGGTGTCGGAATATCGAGTCTTGCCAGTTGGCTTGAAATCCAGTCCGCCACGTCATCACCACCCCTTCTTCCTGTCTTTCTCCATTATACCCGTCTGAAAGATGCGTTTTCAATCAAACAAAAAAGAGGGGGACATCTCCCCCTCACGAATGGTGAATATTATAAGTTGATAACCGTCACTTTATCGCGTGTCATCGTCTCGAGGCTACGCCCGATTCCTTGAACGCCAAGTCCCGATTGTTTCACGCCGATGAATGGGAAGTGGTCTGGACCACGTTCCGTACGTCCGTTCACTTGGACCGTACCGACTTCTAGCTTGTCAGCGACTGTAAAGGCGCTATTCACATTTTGAGTGAAGACACTCGCTTGAAGACCGAACTCAGATTCGTTCGTGAGTTCAATCATCTCTTCGAGTGATTTCACGCGGATGACAGGAAGGACTGGTCCGAACGGCTCTTCCCATGCGACACGCATGTCTGTCGTCACATGATCAAGTAATGTCGGATAAATAAGGTTTCCTTCACGCTCATTTCCATGAACGACCGTCGCCTTTTTGTTGACCGCATCGTCAATCAAACCTTGAACGTAATCTGTCGTTTTCGCATCGACTAAAGGAACGATGAAGCTGTTCTCTTCAGGCGAACCGACCGAGAGTTTCGCGACGCGTTCTTTCAACATGCCAACGAGCTCATCCGCTTGGTCTTCGAGGACGAAGACGCGTTTGATGGCTGTACAACGTTGACCTGAGTACGAGAATGCACCACTGACAATTTGATCTGCCGCAAGTGTCAAATCCGCATCCTCAAGGACGAGCGCCGGATCTTTCCCACCGAGTTCGAGCACGACCGGTACCATTGACGCTTGTTGTGACAAGTGTTGACCTGTACCTGTTCCACCTGTGAATGTGATCATGTCGATTCCTGGGTGAGACGTCAAATAATCTCCGATGACCGAACCGCGTCCTGTCACGAGATTCAAGAGACCTTTTGGAAGTCCTGCGTCATGAAGGGCTTCGACCATCTTGATTCCGCTGATTGCACCTTGAGTTGCTGGTTTGAAGACGACCGCATTACCTGTGACGAGAGCAGGTGCAATTTTTGCCGCTGCCAAGTTGACCGGGTAGTTGAACGGTGAAATCGCGAGCACGACACCAAGCGCCTCTTTCTTGATGATAGCCATCTTGTTTTTCGAACCACCAGGGAACGAATCACCTTGCATGAATCCACCATTGAAACGAATGCCTTCTTCCGCTGTGTAACGGATGATTTCAGCTGTACGAACGACTTCTTTTTTCGCATCGTTCAAGTTTTTCCCGACTTCTTGCATGATGATTTGACCGATCTCATCGACGCGTTCTTCGAGTTTCTCTGCCCATGCATACAACAATTCAGCGCGCTTGTTGACCGGAAGCGCCGCCCATTCTTGTTGTGCACGTTTTGCGCCATGGATGGCTGCATCGACTTCATCGCGTGACATCGCCTGAACGCGACCTACGACTTCGTCTTTATATGGTGAAACGAGTTCAATCGTTTCCTGACTTGATGATTCCTGCCATTGACCATTTAATAAATATGGATATGTGTTCATACTCATCATCTCTATCTGCCTCCTGAGTAAGCTGTAATATCTCGTTGCCAACCCCATTGTATGCAGATTTTTTTGCATTGGACAACTATAACGATTCAGTTTATAAGATGTAAACGGTTACTATGAAACTTTTTGTGAATTCTGACGAGAGTTCAACAACTTTTCACTATAGATTTGATGATCTGAAACCGATAGTAAAGGAGAGAGTACGTGAAATAGGAGGGACAACCATTGAGCACTGATCATAATATTTTACTAGAGGCTGGAACGAACGAACTTGAAATCGTCATCTTCCAAGCTGGACCGTTTTTATTCGGTATCAACGTCATGAAAGTACGTGAAATCATCACGATGCTTCCATTGACACCTCTTCCGGGCACACCAGAGGCAATCATGGGACTGATTGAATTACGGGGCGAAGTCATGACCGTCATCGACCTTCCGATGGTCATCAATCATCCGCGTGAGGTCGGAAGTGACGATCGATTGATTGTCTGTGAGTTTAACGGGGAAAAATCAGTTCTTCGCGTCGATCAGGTGACGGAGATCAAACGCATCTCGTGGGAGCAGATTGATACGCCTTCCGACCTTGCACGTGGCGTCCAAGGCATCACGAATGGTGTCGTCAAAACAGGTGACCAAATGATCATCTTACTTGATTATGAACGAATCGCACTCGAACTTTCTCGTAAAGACATCATGGCCCGCGAATCAGTCAAACGCCTCGGGGCTCGCGAACGTTCGAATAAAAACATTTGGATTGCTGAAGATTCGGAAATGCTTCGCTCACTCATCCTCGATACGTTGGATGATGCGGGTTACTTCAACACGACCGTTTTCAACAATGGGAAAGAGGCGCTCGATGCGTTCGAACAAGATGGCGTAGAGTGCGACCTTCTCATCACGGACATCGAGATGCCACAGATGGATGGACTCCATTTAACAAAGCGTCTTCGAGAGATGGACCGTTACGCGTCCCTCCCGATCATCATCTTCTCGTCGCTCATCTCAGACGACTTGAAGCATAAGGGTGAGGCCGTCGGGGCGAACGCTCAAATCACGAAACCTGAAATTGGGATTTTGATTGCGACACTTGACGAATTTGTAGGATAACAAAAAAGTTTGCGACTTCTTCACGGTCGCAAACTTTTTTTACGTCAACTGCTCAAAATGATGGTTCCATTCGACTAAAAAACGCTGACTATGCGACTCGATTGTCGCGAGTGTCTCATTTGCACCTTCAAGATGTGCATTCTCGCCTGCCACTTCAAGGTCATGAAAAAGAAGCGCTGTCTGTTCCAAGCCGACCGAATAGGACGCCCCTTTTAACAAATGGGCGAGTTGTTCGACCCGTGAATAGTCGTTCGACTCGATAGCAGCTTGCAGTTCAGGATATTTTTCCTCGAACTGCTTGATATATGTGTTTGCAATTTTATTTAAAAAATCCATATTTCCATTTGCGATTTGGTGGAGCTCCGCTAATTTGGCCTCATTGAACAGAGCGTCTTCGGGCATTTTTGTCAATATAACCCCTCCTCAATAAACGATTATCCAACCGTTCCCTCTCACTGTAACATGTTTTCTAGAGAAAACAAAAAATCTCCTGCTTTGGATTGCACTCTTCATTTTCGCTACCTATAATAAGATTGAGTTAAGGTAGGAGGAAGATGCATGCTGACGATTTACCGTACTGACGCATCAGGCCATGTGGATGAAATCGAAGACTTTGATAAAGGAAGCTGGATTCAACTCGTGAATCCGACAAAAGATGAGGCCGATCAAGTCATCGAGGCGTCCGGCATTCCAGAAGACTTTGTATATGACCCACTTGATATCGAAGAAAAACCGCGTTTTGAAAAAGATGATGAGGGACTTCTCATGATCATTGACGTCCCGTACGTGGAGGAAGATGATACTGGGCGAACTTATAATACAATCCCACTTGGTATCATCGTGACTGGACGACATTTCATCACCGTCTGTTCACGTGAGCTTGACGTCTTGAACTTGTTCGCAAACGGCAAAGCACGACTGTTCCGGACGAATTATCGAAGTCGTTTCGTCTTTCAGATTTTACATCGGGTGAGTATGACGTACTTACGTTTCTTGCGACAAATCGACCGAAGAATGGATGAGCTTGAACAGGAACTACAACGTTCGATGCGAAATCAAGAGATCTTTCAGTTGATGAACCTGCAGAAATCCCTCGTCTACTTCATGACCTCTTTGAAAGCGAACGATAGTGTCTTAGACCGAATCGTCAAGACACCAAGTTTGGAGAAACATGAAGAGGATGAAGAACTATTAGAAGACGTGTTCGTCGAACACCGCCAAGCTATGGAAATGGCGTCGATTTATAATGACATCATCAGCATTAAGATGGAGGCATTCGGGTCAATCATTTCGAATAACGTCAACTTCGTCATGAAGTTCTTAGCGTCGATTACGATTGTCCTCAGTATTCCAACGATGATTTCTGGAATCTTTGGGATGAACGTCCAAGTTCCATGGGAAGGACAGCCGTTCGGATTCATCATGGCGATTACTATGATGATTGGATTTTCTGGTCTTGCCTTTTATATCCTATGGCGAAAACGATATTTCTAAACGTACAAGAGCCTGACGCATCATACGTCAGGCTCTTTGTTATGTGATTTTGACCGTAACGAGACAAAGGTCATCCTCAATTTCAATTTTCGGGACGAGTTGCTCTGCAACGTGACGACTATAGTCGAGACCGTACGTGGAGACGTCCTTCTCAAGCCAGCGAATCCCATCATCGATATCTTTGCTGTAACATTCCATGAGTCCATCCGTGTACATGTGAAGTGTCATACCCGGAGCAATATCAACTTCTTTAGACTCATAATTTGGCTCTTCGAACATGCCAACAGGTACTCCCGTCGTCTCAAGACGACAATTGCCTTCTTCTGACGTCACAATGACTGGAGGATGCCCTGCATTCACATACTCAATTCGACGCTTCGTTGTATCGATATAGCAATACACCGCTGTAAAGTAACTGTGCATATCGTCACCCGAGAATAAGAACGTCATTTGACGATTCAACTCGGTCATCACGTCCACCGGATACTGAACATTTCCAACAAGTCCCGGAAGAATCGAGCGAATACCCATCGTAATGAGTGCCGAAGAGACCCCATGACCCATGACATCAAAGATGATGACACCATACCGATCCGGTGCGACCTGGAACCACGCATACATATCCCCCGCTAATTTTTTTGATGGAAGATAGAGAGCGCGCACGTCAATCTCTTCATTACTGATTGGTGGCGTGAGCGCACTTTGTTGGATTTTTTGCGCAAGATCCAAATCGTATTGGAGACGGGTCTCATAGATTTTCCGTTCATCGACGGCCGCTTTATAGCGAAGAGCAGAGCGGATACGTGCGAGCAACTCCGTCACCTTGATCGGTTTCGTCGTATAGTCTGACGCTCCTGCATCTAGTCCCTCAGCAATCTGCTTTTCATCTGTACGACCCGACACCATGATGACTGGCATTTCTTCGTAATCAGCCATCTGTCGAATTCGTTTACATGTCTCGATTCCAGAAATCCCGGGCATCTCGACATCCAACAGGACGAGATCATACAGCGATGCGGCTTGTGGGGCCATCAATAATTCGAGCGCTTCTTCTCCGCTCGAGACCGATTTCGTCTCATAGTCGTGCTGGTGAAGCAGTTGCTCGAGAACGAGCGTATTGACCGGTTCGTCGTCCACAATCAAAATCGCCATGACTATCCCTTCCTTCTCTACGTAGTGTTCTACATCGTATTGTACCATATCTTTTCAATGTCACACGAGATTACCGCCTGTTCATTCCAGTTGAAGAATCGACTCACTATTTGGCATACTGAAGAGAGAAAGTGAGGGGTTCTTATGGCCTGGATATTTGCCGTCAGCGGTTTGATTATTTTACTCGTCCTCATCGCATCCATCGTCGTCATTCAAAAAGGATATGCCTACAAAGATAACAAAGACGACATCGTTCTAGACTATGACGAAATCAATCGTCGCATCGAGTCTGACCAAAAACAAGAAAAGACTGACAAGACAGAAGGGCCGCTTTAATACGCGACCCTTCTTTTATTTGAATTCGAATCGGAGCGTCCCTTTTTCAAGATATAAAGAAGCATTGAACGTCTTCTCGCCTTTTTTGAACGTATGCACGTTCGATTGACCTCCGTTGATCATTTGCTTCAACTCATCTTTCACCAGTCCGACACCAAGTACTTGTTTGGAGACGGTGAAGCGACATCCTTCCCGGTAACCACTACAACCGATGAACTTCGGATGCTCAACGAGGGCTTTGCCACAATTCGGACAGACTCCAAACGAGGGTTTCGGTCGAGTCGCTCCTTTTTTCCCGTAACGCTTCGCCTCAATCGTATAACCTTCCGGGTTTGCTGCCTCGACTCGTGACTTCGCCTCTTCAACCAAATGAATCGACATCTTTTTCGCTTGTTCTATGAACTCAGCGGCAGATGCCGATGCTTGGCCGATTTCGTGAAGGCGTTTCTCCCATTTCGCCGTCATGACAGGCGATGCTAAAATACTGTCCCCAAGCACATCAATCAAGAGACGTCCTTTGTCTGTCGGAACGAGCTCTTTTTTCTGAAGTTGAACATAACCGCGCTTTTTCAATCCATCGATAATGTTAGCACGTGTCGCCTCGGTGCCAAGACCTTCGACTTCTTTCATGATATGAATCAGCTCTTCGTCATCGAGCTGTTTTCCTGCGACTTTCATCGCCATGATCAGTGAACCTTCCGTATACCGCTTCGGCGGCTCCGTCTGTTTTGACAACACTTCAATTTTCTTCTCTTTCAATTCTTCGCCGATAGTCAATGCAGGAAGCTCGACGTCTTTTGATTTCATCTCGACGACTTGACGATAACCTGGACTCACGACGACGGTCCCTTTTGCCCGATATAGGTCGTTTCCATCAATCAAATCAACTGTTGTCTTCTCGAGCTTCGCCGCAGGTGCAAATGCCGCGAGAAAACGTCGGTTGATCAAATCGTACAGCTTTGCCTCATCGCCGCCGAGACGTGTGACGTCACCACAAGCTTCGGTCGGAATGATTGCGTAGTGATCACTGACCTTTTTCGCATTTACGTATCGACGATTTTTTGACGGATCCTCGGTTAAGACGTCGCGAAGACCCTCATAAGCGGCTGACTTCAGCAATCTCGCCTTCGTCTGAGGGAATAGCGTCGCTTCATCTGGGGTGACAAAGCCAGAATCTGTCCGCGGGTAACTGATCCACCCTTTCGTGTAAAGCTTTTGAGCGATATCGAGCGTCTTTTTCGCCCCGAAACCGAATCGTTTCCCTGCTTCTGCCTGAAGCCCGGATAAACTGAACCAAAATGGAGGTTGCTCCATCTTTTCTTCTTTATCGATTGTTTTGACCGTGGCGGTGCCGGAAGCTCGTTTCACGACCGCGTCTGCCTCCTCACGCGTTTTGAGTTTCGTCGTCTTTCCGAGTGTATATTTTGCTTTGAAGGTGCTCCGACCTTTTGCAAGTGTCGCCTCGACTTCAAAGTACGGTTCTGGAACGAACTGCTTGATTTCTCGTTCGCGATTGACGATCAAGGCGAGTGTCGGTGTCTGGACACGACCGAGCGAGAACACGTCCTCGATCCCAATTGTTTTCAACAAGGTCGTATATGCCCGGGATGCGTTCATGCCAACGAGCCAGTCGGCACATGCGCGACTCATCGCCTCATGATAATAAGGGACTGTTTGCTCACCCGGTAACAGTTGAGAGAATCCGCGGTCGACCGCTTGCTCCGTCAGACTCGAAATCCAAAGTCGTGCTAACGGTTTTTTGTTTCCCGCGAGTCGAAGAATTAATCGAACAATCGCCTCCCCTTCCCGCTCGGCATCCGATGCGATAATCACATCGGTGATGGAGCGGTCATGAAGCCATTTCTTGATGGCGTAAAACGGTTTTGATTTCCCTTTCGAGATTCGATAATCGAACCGTTCCGGAACAATCGGAAGTGCCTCGTATTTCCAAGACTTCCATTCAGGACGATAGTGTGACGGCTCCTGCAGTTCGCAAAGGTGACCGACCGCCCAAACGACAATCGCCCCTTCCGGGAAACGTGAGCATGGTGAGATTTCAATCTCATCTTTTCTTTTTTTAGATGGATAGGGAGCCGCCAACTTTTGAGCTTGCGATGGCTTTTCCGCGATGATTAGTCTCATAAGAACTCCTTACTTTGCCTTAAGTTTCGTGGCAAGACGTACGTGGTGGGATTGCTTCTTCTATGTATTTTACTATACCAAGTCGAGGATGGACATATCGAGAGGGGAGCATTTGTTTGTATTCCATGAATCATAGCTTGCCACACGGCTGTTTTCCGATATGATTAACAGAGAACATACATATGTGAAGGAGTGTCGTCATGTCTTACCTCATTTTATTCGCTGCCGTTTTTTTCTTGTCGACGAGCGTCTTGTTCGTCAAATGGACGTCTGCTCCAGCTGAGACAGCTGCGTTTTACCGCATGCTGATCACATGTCTCATGCTACTTCCATTCGTCGATTTCAAATCACTCATCACAACGCGATTGATGACACGATATGCTTTGTTACTTAGCGGAACGTTGCTCGCGTTTCACTTTTGGCTCTGGTTTTTATCACTCGATTATACGACAGTAGCCAGCTCCACTCTTTTTGTCACATCGAGTCCGATTTTCGTCTTAATTGGAAACGCCTTGATCTTTAAAAAGAACCCGACGCGAAAAGGATTGGCATACGCGCTCGTAGCTGTCCTCGGTGGGATGCTTGTCGCTGCAGGTGATATTCAGCTCGGACGAGAAGCACTATTTGGTGACCTGCTCGCTCTGATTGCCGCCCTCCTCATCGCAGGGTACTGGCTCGTCGGTCAACATGTCCGGACATCGATGAACACGAATACGTACTCGTTTAGCGTCTATCTCGTCGCGACGGTCGTCCTTTGCTTCATGCTCCTCGTACGCGGGACGACGTTCACGGACTTTGAAATGGTCAACTGGTGGTATTTCCTCGCCCTTGCCTTCTTCCCGACGATTTTAGGGCATAACCTGTTCAATTATGCACTCGCTCGGGTCAGTGCGACCGTCGTCAGTATTACCATCCTTGGAGAGGCCTTATGGGGAATGCTATTTGGGTACGCCTTTTTCGGTGAGCGACTCGGTCCGTTCCAGTGGCTCGGCGCCATCGTCTTGCTAGGAGGGATTTACTTGTTCCTAAAAGAAGACGCCCGCTCGACACGAGCGGACGTTTGATTATAAGTTAGTCGCTTTCGGATTTACATCATGCGTTTCTTGATCTTCTTCTGAAGGACGGAACAATAATTTACGGTCCCAGAACGCCAAGGCGACCGCCGTCAAAAACGTCATCGCATCGGCAATCGGAAACGCCAACCATACCCCGAACACTCCGAAGAACGACGGAAGTATAAAGACGAGCGGAATCGTATAGAGCGTCTGACGTGAAAGGGACAAGAACATGGCGACTCGCGCTTTCCCGAGTGACTGGTAAATCCCGTTGACGAGCATTTGAACACTCGGTAAAAACGAGACGGCGAACAAGATGTGAATCGCCGTCACGCCTCCTGCAATCAATGCCTCGTCCGTCGAGAACCATCCCATCAACGTATTCGGGAATACTTGCAAGATGAGCCAGATGATTACAGCGATTGCAATCCCAGCCCGCATCGCTGTCCATATGGTTTCACGCATACGATCGTATCTTTCGGCACCATAGTTATATCCGACAATCGGTTGCATCCCTTGGACGATACCCATGATTGGCATGCCGACGAGCGCCATGAACTTATTGATGATGGCGAAAATCGCCAACTCCTCTGTCCCACCATATGTTCCGAGCATCACGTTGACGCCAACGAACAAGATGGATTGGGACACCATCATGATGAATGAAGAGGAACCGATTGCCATAATCTCTTTCATCTCATCGAATCGTATCCGGAACTGTCGCCATTTGAAGCGCAGTTCCGTTTTTGGTTTTCGGGCGAAGAAGAATCGAAGCATCAAAATGGAACCGATGACTTGAGCGAGTGCCGTCGAAGTCGCTGCACCATACATCCCCCAGTCGAACGTGAAGATGAACAGTGGCGTCGTCACGAGGTTGACGAGAACGGTCGTCAACATGACCTTCATATGATACGGTGCCTGACCTTCGGCACGAACCATCGCACTCGAAGCAAGCGTGAACATAAAGAATGGTGAGCTGATCAAGACAACCGATAAGTACTGTCGACTGAGCTCCATAATCTCGGACGTCGCCCCGAAGACCATTAAAATCTCATCCAACATAAAGAAGGCGGAACTCACCGCGAGGGCAGCAAACAACCCGACGAGGACGAGCACGTTCAAAAATGTGACAGCCGCACCGGCATCGTCACCTCTCCCTAACTTCCTAGAACTGATGGAGGCGCCACCGAGACCAACAGCACTCGACACGGCCATTAAGATCATCTGTATGGGAAACGCAATCCCGATGGCAGCGACGGCCGAAGCTCCAATGCCACGAGCGACAAAAATCGTATCAATGATATTGTAGAGCGCCGTCACGAGCATCCCGATCATCGCGGGTAGCGATAACTTAAACAGGAGTCGGCCGATGGGCTCTGTCCGCAATTGCTCCGTATTTTGGTTCATCCTTCCATCCCTCCGTCTCTATCTCTTAGGGTAGCAGGATTAGACAGTTCGGGCGACTATGTTGGCTCGGTGGATGTGTCAGGCGAGGACGCGTGCCGGGACCCCTTTTCGCTTGCGCATGATGTAATCGGTCGCAACGGGTTTTTCCACTTTAACTCGAATCGTCATCATCGCTTGGTTGGCGGATTCAATCGGTTGACCTTCTACATCCTCAATCGTCTCGATGATTTGGGAGAAACGGACGAATCCAGGTCCGAAAAATTCAACTTCTTCACCGATTGAGAAGTGATTTCGTTGTTCGAGTGTCGCCATCCCGCTCGACGGGTCGTATGCGATGACACGTGCGGCAAATGCGTACTGAGGAATCGAACGCGGTTTCCCAAACAATTGTTCTTTCTCGGTCGGAATCCCGTAATAGAAACCACTCGCGAGTTCTCGCTGTGCCGCTTTCCAAATCTCTTCTTCCCAAGCCGGGTCGAAGACAAAGTTCTCAGGATCTTCACAGTATGCGTCAATCACTTGTCGATACACGTTACACACGGTCGCGACGTAGTGAATCGATTTCATTCGTCCTTCGACTTTCAAACTGTCGACTCCAGCGTCCACCAAGTCGGGAATATGTCGGACCATCGATAAATCGACCGAACTCATCGAGAACGGCTCTTCATCACGTGCCTCCATCTCTTCCGTCAAGAGATTACCCTCTTCAAAGAAGCCATATTTCCAACGACACGACTGGGCACAGCCACCTCGATTGGCATCCCGCAATGTCATATGATTCGACAGTGTACAACGACCGGAGTATGAGATACACATCGCACCATGGACAAACGTCTCGATTTCGACATCGACTTCTTGTTTCATTTGCACAATCTCATCCATCGATACTTCACGTGCCAATACGACCCGTTCGAGTCCTTCTTCTTTCCAAAAACGAAGCGTCTCGTAGTTCGTCGCAGAAGCTTGTGTCGACAGGTGAACCGGTAAGCCCTCCGCTTCTGTGAGACACGTCTCAATCATGGCAGGGTCAGAGACGATCACTGCGTCAATCCCGATATCACGGAGCGTGCGGAAGAAGTCACCAGCTCCTTCGATATCCCCTTCATGCGTCACCATGTTTGCAGCGACATATACTTTCGCCCCGCGAGCATGTGCGAAAGCCACACCTTCACGCATCTCGTCATAGCTGAAGTTACCGGCACGCGAACGTAACCCGAATTGTTGACCACCGATATAGACCGCATCGGCACCATAATGAATCGCCATCTTCAGTTTCTCTAAGTTTCCTGCTGGCGCTAATAATTCTGGACGTTGTTTCATCTTGATCCCTCACTTGATCTCTTCTGGTTTACGTAACAATAATCCCGTTCCGAGTCGAAACGCTTCCGGTTGTAATTCTCTGAGGCGGTGTTCCATCTCGATTCGGTCGAATTGACCATTCAATAGATTCGCCCGCGCGATGGTAAACAACTGAACGATTTCAACAAACTGTTCTCCCGCGTGCCAGCCATCAAGTTTCCATGTGTGAAGGCCGTTTTTGACTAACGTCGGTAGCTGACCCATAAGCGTCAAATCTTCTGAGAAAATATGCGTGCCATTCTCGTCCTCGTAGATAGGATAACGACTCGCCGCATCTGCTGGCTCACTCATATAAAACTCACGTTGTTTCGCCTCTTCAGAAGGGCGTCCAAGCTCATTGAAATAGTTCGTCACGAGCGGTCGCTTCGAATGATGGATACACGTCGGACCGTACACTTGTACTTCAACGGGGAGACCGATTTGTTGCTGAATCAACACCAATTCCTCGAGAGTAACTTCTCGCGCAACGACGGCTCCGATGGCCTCACGTTTCCCCCAGAACTGAATCTGTTTAGCGGACGTGACGAGCGTTTGGGCATCGTACCAATATGGGATTTTCGCTTGACGGATCAAATGGATGGCCCCGGGATCCCCAGCTGTCACATCGTCGACGCCAATCGCTTTCAACGTTTGCAAATAATCCGGCAATTCTTGAATGTGGTCGTTATGCATCAAATTGTTTATGGCCACCGTCACTTCTTTTCCGTATCGATGGGCAAGCTGTGTGACTTCCCTCACAGCATCGATTGTCCAGTCTCCCTTTTGTCGCAAGCCGAACCTAGAATTCCCGATATACAATCGGTCCGTACCCGCTTTAATTAACGCTTCTGCTTGTTCGACGCTTTGCGCCGTAGTGACGAGCTGAATCATCATATTTGTTCTTCTCCCTACTTTGTGAGTCTAATCACATTTTCTTGCTATACTTTAGCATAGGATTGAATGTGCAAACGGGGCAGGATTTTAACAACTCGTGAAGAATTCAGTAACAATGTATGACTTTTCATTAAAGGAGTGGATCACGTTGTCAAAGACAGCTTTAATTACCGGCGCCTCGATGGGCATCGGTTTAGACTTGGCCGTACTCGCCGCACGAGACGGGTACGACTGTATTCTCGTATCCCGAAACGAACCTCGTTTACACGAACTGAAAAAAGTCCTTGAAACGAGATATCGAATCAATGTACATGTCTTCGCGCTCGATTTGGCGAAACATGACGCTGCCAAACAATTGACCTCGATGATTGAAGAAGCCGGACTAACCGTCGACTTTTTAATTAACAATGCTGGATTTGGAACGTCTGGTGCGTTCGCTGACCTCGATGCCGAGACGGAGGCGGACGAAGTACGATTGAACGTCAACACATTGACGGAACTGACAAAGGCCTATCTACCGGGTATGCTCGAACGAAATCACGGCTATGTGCTAAACGTCGCTTCTGTCGCTGCGTTCCAACCCGGTCCGTATATGGCCGTCTACTATGCGACGAAGGCTTATGTCCTCTCACTTACCGAGGCGCTGCATGCCGAAGTGAAAGGGAGCGGTGTTCACGTCAGCGTCCTCTGCCCTGGCCCGACAGATACGAATTTCTTTGATCGCGCCGGTAGTGAATTGTCCTTCTCAAAAATGCCATCTCACCTCGTCGCCTTCTTCGGTTATAAAGGTGTCATGAATAATAAGCGCGTGATTGTGCCTGGCCTCTCGAATCAACTCCTAGTCGGGGTGGCTAAGTTGATGCCACGTGCTCTCAGTCTCGAACTATTGCGTCGTGTCCAAAAACCAGCAGACGTGTCAGCCGCTGAATCAACGACATAAAAAAAGGAGCGACCGTCGCCGGTCGCTCCTATTAAGATTCTGAATGTAATCGCGAGACGCTTACGAGCCGATGTAAAAAGACACCTGCTGGAATCATCGTCATGAGCGCTGTCGAGAGGACGACTCCCCACGCAAGCACAGCATCTAGTGACCATTCACCAGAGGTCAATTGATCCATCACGCTCAACTGTTCTACTGATAGAACAATCATCAGCGCTGGCCATACACTTGCCGCTAGAATGCTTAGCATGGCGAAACGGGCCCTCGTATAACGTTTCACTAAAAGAACAAGATTTAACAAGATAAACAACAACCCTACGAGTAGAAACATGCCGACTTCAGTAATGTTAATATATGCACTCATCCGTCGTTCACCTCACTCAATATGATAGGAATATTGTATATTTACCCGAGTTGATGAAGGAATATGCGCTCAAATAACGGACGAATCATGATTAAAAAGACGACATTCGAAATACCGTGGGCCAGATCAAATGGAAAACTGAGTAACAACAACTTCACGACATCCGTACCGACCACTTCAATGAACGCCAAGTTTGTCGTCCACCCGTATAAAAAACCTGATAGTAAACCAAAAAGTAAGAAAAGGGTTTTCGACCTCAGTAGGATTGGACGAAATAGATGGACGAGCACAACGACAAGAAGCCACCCTAAAAATTGAAAAAATACAAACGGACCAATCCCGAGCAATAGTCCTGACAAAATCGGGACAAAGAGCGCAAGGATAGCGGCTCCGTTCAAACTGACCAGTAAGGCCGTCAACATAATCATGGCCGTCGTTGGTTGAACATTCGGTATCGTCATAAAGAGCCAGCGTCCGATGACCGCAAGTGCTAACAATTGAACGAGTGGTTGAATCGGGATTCTAGATTTTTCGAACCGGTACAACACGACGATCGCGATCAGGATGGCGAAGACGTATGTGACCATAAGGTGCTCCGATCTTGAAAAAGGTTCCGATCGCCTTGAAAGACGACTTGACCGCTCGCTAGATAAATCACATCCGTCGCAACCTGTATGAGGCCCATGTCATGTGTTGCACAGATGACGCGGGCCGACTTTGCTTTTTGTTGAAGCGCATCAAAGAACGCATCCCGCTCTCCCCTCGTCAAATCCACGGTCGGTTCATCGAGTAAAAGGACACTCGACGGATCGTGTAGGACGGATTGAAGTTGGGCGACCCGTCGCTTCCCTTCTTGTGGGAACGGACCCACTTCTGGATTGGCAGGAAGATAGACTGCTCGTTCTCCCTTTTTCACTCGCCCCTGAAGTGGACGTCTACTTCTAGCTAATAGTTCGAGTAAAGTTGACTTCCCACTTCCGTTCGTCCCGACACAAACTGTGAGTCCAGGCTCAGTCATCTGAACTGTCACATGATCAATCGCATAGGTCGCTTGCAGAGGATGCCGATAAGATACGTCGGTCGCATCGATGGAAGGTGTCGTTTCCGATTCGTTGAACGTGAACGTTGTTTCTCCTGAGGGTTCTTTCGCTCGCTCAGTATAACCGATTTGTACCCCGATTCCAGAAATACGGCGGAGCAACATCTCTAAATGCTCTCTACGAAATTGATCGAGATGCCGAAATGGTTCAATCAGGACGATGGAGTCCGGTCGATTTAACAGGGCGTAGGCGACTCGAACAATCTGTTGTTCTCCACTCGAACATGCATCAAACCGCTTCGGATAAAGCGCGTCGATTTGTAATAGTGTAGCGAGTTCCGCCCCTCGAAAAGGATCGACACTCGAAAGTAAGTGCCCAACCTTTCCTGAGAACGATTGCGTCATCTCGATCACGTACGGGCGGTAACGTTCGACGTATTGCTCGAACGAACCGTCAACGGTAGATAACCATTGCATCACGCATCCCTCCTTTCGTGAGATAAGGATAAATCAGCCAAAGTCCGACAAACAGATGAAGTGAGGAAAAACAAATGATTACGATGAGGACGATTTGCAACAAATCCTCTAAACGAAAGCGCCGTATCGGGTCAACCGCAAACTTCGGCTCAGTTTGCTGACTTTCAATCCCGATTTGCACACCCTCTCGCCAAGATGCCCTCGGATGACTCCTGACTGCCTGACGTACCGCATGCTCCATTGACGGAATGAGTGCCCATGCGCCGTATAAGAGTGAAGACGACCGTGGCCATTTCGATAAGAGCGGGAGCAATCGTTCGAGACGAATGATGCGTGCAATCCATAACATCCCGAGTAAAAAGGCAGCCAATTTCAAAAGCTGACGCCATATGTATGAATAAGAAATTTCCCAACCAATCAGGATGGGCATGATTGAAATCAACCCAAACGCAATCAGTATGGATAGCATTGACCAAGGGAAACGACGTTCAATGATAAGTAGCAAGAGGAGTCCGACCACAAAAAGAGTGACGTCTTCGACATTCATTAATATGTAAAGGTGACAGAAGAGATAGAAAAGGAGCGTGACAGGATGTCTCCGCTCCCAATCTGCCTCATTCGAAGAAAGCCACTGCATCTTCTTCGAACCGCCATTGAATGACATCCGTCGATTCCACTTCTTTGGCGCCCGCACCTTCATCCCCGGGTGCACCGTTGAAAGCAAATACCCATCCTGACGATTGTCCTTCAGATTTTTCTTCGATTCCTTCGATTGCCGTCACATAGGACATATCACCACTCCCTGTCACCTCAAGGTCGAGTCCTGTTGCTTTTAATGCATCGAGAACAGTCGCATCCTCTTCTAAGCAGACACTTTTCTCTTGATAGAGCGTTTCCTCAGTCGCTGCGTTATAGACCGAAATAGTCGGACTCACTCCGCACGATTCTTGCTGCGCCTCTTCCCCGCCACATCCGGCAAGAAGCGCCGTCGCTAGTAGAGCAATCGTTACATATGATTTCATTGGTCTGTCAAATCCTCTCGTTGGTGTATCGAATAATTGTAAAGAATCGCATAGCGCTCACCTGTGCTACGTCCCTCTTGCGTCAGTCCGACGAGCTGAATACTGTTAGCAAGGACGGGTTCACGTTGTAGCCAGAACTTAACGAGTTCATTGTCACGGTTGATCATGAGCATCGACTCATTCTCGAACGTATACATATCATACAGCCCATCGTAAGAGAGTTGTAAGATTGGGGCGGCTATGACATCTGTATATTCTTCCCATGAAGGTTCCCTTAAAGTAGACAACATATGGTCAAATTCGACGAGCTTTTCAAAGAATGCCTGACCTGATTCTTTTCGTAATTCATCGACCTGTTCATAAGATAATTGTCCGTCTGCGTACGTCACGCGAATTTGTTGGAACGATTCGGCTCGTTCGACCATCAGCAAATATTCAATCGTTTGGACGTTCCCTTCCCGATTAATTTGAAGCTTACCTCGGTCAAGTTTGATGGAGTCACTGTTGACTCGTTGCAAAATTTTCTCTGTCATCTCGTCGAAAGATTCATCCGTGACGGAGACGACGCCAATTTGTTGCGATTCCGCACGAAATCCAGATTGGTCAAACAAGGGTACGAATAATAAGACGATAAAAAAGAAAAATCCTAAAAGCGCTCCATACCATTTATAGCGGCTGTTCTGTTTCGGGAAGAATAAAAAAGACAATAAAAACCCGATTGGGATATGAAATCCGCCGATTGGGAACGAAACAATGCCAAGCAGTGAATAAAATAAGAACTTCGGAAAGAAATTGGCTTCCGGTTCTTTCAATTGGTTTAAGCGAACACCTAACAGGACGCTGATCACTAAAAACGCGGCCCAAACATAGAGTTGAATGGTCACATCAATCCCCCACTGTATATTCTAGAAAGTCGGTCGCAACTAAACTCGATGGAAAATCCGAAACGACCTCTTGTTCAAATTCTTCCTCTCGTCCGACATAGCGAGCGGAAATATGTGTGACAATCAATTGGCCGACCGCAGACGCTTTCGCAAGTGTAGTCGCCTCACGCGTCGTCGAGTGACCATATTTTCGGGCGAGCGGTTGTTCACTTTCCATGAATGTCGCCTCATGAACGAGGAGGTCGGCCCCTTCTGCTAACAATCGCGCGTTCTCGCATGGCGTCGTGTCCCCAAGAATCGCAACGATTTTGCCCGGAGTCGGTTCAGTGACGTATTCTTTAGAATCGTACCATTTTCCTTCATATTCGAACCGTTCTTGTTCTTTGATTGTTTTATAGATGGGTCCACTTGGGATTCCAAGCTCTCTTACCCGATCGACGCGCAATGTTCCCGGTTTTTCCGGGCCTGTGACACGAAACCCGTAAGAAGGGAACCGATGCTCTAATTTTCGCACAGTGATCTTATGACCGTCTTGCTCAAATGTGTCTCCGTCCGTGAATTCAATGACGTTCAACTCATAACCGAGATGAGAACCTGTGACGCGAAGTGTCGCTTCGAGCCATTTTTTCAATCCTTTCGGACCATAAACCGTGAGGGGATCCGTTCCGTCTAGCGCAGAGCGGGTCGATAAAAATCCAGGTAATCCGAACATATGGTCACCGTGCAAATGTGTCACCCATACCGCTGTCACTTTACGTGGTTTGACTTTCGTGTAGAGCATCTGATGTTGCGTCCCTTCACCACAGTCGACCAACCAGGTGACTTTCGGTAGAACGAGCGCAAGACCTGACACGTTGCGTTGTTTCGATGGCATACCCGAACCAGTTCCTAAAAACTGTAACTTCATAAATAAATTAGTCCTTTCTTCAAGTCCGTTCCATGCTATACTTGTGGTAATCGCTGAAAAGGATGTGATTTGTGATGACCAAGGCAGAACAACCCGAATCCATTTACGAGACGATTCGAGACCGTGCGGCTTTGATAAATCGCTTGCACCAACAGGAACAAGGCACCTCTATCCGCATTCACGACATAGCGATCGAACTTCATTGCACAGACGAGTTGATTTTGGAGTCTCTGGAGTTCGCAGCATAACGAGTACGAACACATACGAAGAGCCGACGAATGGTCGGCTCTTTTTTTATTACTTGGGTGATGCGACTTCTTCAACGATTGTGACGACATACTCGACGAGTTTATATAGCTCTTCAAGTGGCATCCGCTCGTTCGTCGTATGAATTTCTTCATAACCGACCGCTAAGTTGACTGTCGGAATCCCGCCACCGGCGATGACGTTCGCATCTGAACCCCCACCTGAGTGCAAGATTCGTGTCGGACGTCCGATTGTCGCCGCCGCACGTTTTGCGACCTCGACAACTTCATCGCCTTCTTCAAACTTGAATCCCGGGTACATGATGTCGATATCGACTTCAGCACGACCACCGAACGACTCCGCCACTTCGATATAGGCTTGCTTCATCGTTTCCGCCTGTTTCTCCATCTTCTCATGAATGAGCGAACGAGCCTCAGCGAGTACTTCGACATAGTCACAAACGATGTTTGTGGCACGTCCCCCTTCGAAGCGTCCGATGTTCGCCGTTGTTTCTTCATCGATTCGACCGAGTGGCATCTTCGCGATGGCTTTTGCTGCGATTTGAATCGCTGAAATCCCTTTTTCAGGAGCGACACCCGCATGAGCCGTCTTTCCATAAATCTTCGCGTTCACTTTCGCTTGTGTCGGTGCCGCGACGATGATGTCGCCGACTGGACCGTCCGAGTCAAGTGCAAAACCGAACTTCGCGTCGATTTTTGATAAATCCAAGACTTTCGCCCCGACGAGTCCTGATTCTTCCCCGACCGTAATCACGAATTGAATCTGACCGTGTGGAATCTGTTTTTCGTTCAACACGCGAACAAGCTCAATCATCGCCGTGAGACCTGTCTTATCATCCGCTCCGAGAATCGTTGTACCATCCGTGACGACATAACCATCTTTGATGCTCGTCTTGATTCCCTTACCAGGTGTCACAGTATCCATATGAGCTGTGAAGTAAATCGGATCAACATTCTCTTTCGTTGCAGGCAACGTGATGATCAAATTGTTACCAGAATGTGCTGTCTTCGTTGATGCATCGTCTTCATACACATCACATCCAAGCTCTGTGAATACCGCTTTCAAGTGTTCACAAATGACAGCTTCTTCCTTCGTTTCTGAATCGATGCCGACCAATCCTAAAAATGTGTCGAGCACACGTGTCTCGTTTACCATAAACAACATCCCTCCATCCAAACATTTCTTGACCATTATAACAAACTCCCTTAGATTGCACGAATCTTTTCCATTCTGTACAATGATGGCAAACACGTACATGGAGGCAAGTTATGAAGAAAAAGCAAAAAAGACGACAACGCATCATTCAAATTGGCGTCATCGTCATCGTCTCAATCTTTTTGATCAGCACGTTTCTCTCGAGCATGACCATGTTCTTTTAAGAGCAAAATATAGCGTTCTTTCAAGATCAAGTAACTCTTCACATCCGATAAAATATTCAACAAGGATGAACGTACCTCAAATTCTTCACGTGTTGTGGGGAGAGGTACGTTTTTTCGATAATGTTCAATCATTTCTTCAAGTTCTTGAAGAAAGACGGAAGCGTCCGCCTGCTCGTTCACATGATCCCCGACGCGACGCAAAAATGTTGCAACAGGTTTTGCTTCATTGACGACCATGGTGATTTCTCTTGCGTTATCAGCGACCCGCTTCAAAATATCGTATTGTCGCTCCCGCATTCTGAAGTATAGATAGTCCATGTCTTCATTCCGCTTCCCGATGGAGTTACCCATACGTCGAAGGGCCAAATCTCTCCCTTCTTTCAAATAGTCCCGTGTTTTGATGAGCATCATCGAATGATTGTTATACACACCGGTCTCGACACATGCGGCTACATCGTAAAAAAGTACGGCAAGCGATTGATCGATACTATCTTTGATTCGCTCGATTTCACGGTCTAGCGTCGGCATATACATGTTGACGACGAGTCCGACCCCGACACCAATCGCGATGAGCAATAACTCGTTGATGAACAATTCAAGCGAGAACTGCGCCTCGGTATAAAGATGCGTCAAGATCACGACACTCGTAATGAGTCCATCTTGCAGTTTCAGTTGTTGTACGAGCGGAATGAAGATGACAAAATAAAGTGTGAGCGTCACCGGTGAATAACCGAGTAACGTAAACATCGCGGCGCCCATCCCGATGGCGAGAAGACTCGCCATGACGCGCTCATACGAGGCACGAATAGATTTCTTGCGTGTCTCTTGAATACTCAAAATGGCGATAATGGCAGCAAATACAAAATAATCAAGATGAATCGTCTCGGAAATGAGCATTGCGATACCCGCTGCGACCGCGGTTTTTAACGTCCGCGTTCCAATTTTCATACTGATTTCCCCCTTCTCCATCAAATTGTTGACTAAATCAACTCGTTTGGCAATTCAAAAGTTTGGAAGTGATCTGATTGAAACGAAAGAAAAAACGTACGATTTGGCCGATGATTGCGACACTCGCTCTCGCCATCGCCGCATTTTTATGGATACAGACCGGTCGTGAAGACACATATACTGTCGAAACCGTCACGAACGGGGACCGTGTCACACGGTCGTTCGAATCTCTTGCTGAGGCAAAACGCTATATGGCAGCGGGAAACAACCGCACCTTATTCTCTCCTTCTGGAGAAGTTCTCGACTTCACAGGCACCGGTGTGGTCGTGACTCCAAGCGATGCCATCACGAACCTTTACGAAGATCAATCGTTTAAAAAACGTCAGTCTTATGTCGCTGGTGGTACAAGACTTCAACTCCTTGAACGAGGAGAAGACCATTTGAAAGTACGCATATCAGGCGCAGACGTCTACGTAAAACCGGATCAGATGGCATTGTTCCCAGAAGCCGTCGTGGAAAGACGTGGTTACTACGAGATTCGAGATGGTGATGTGTATCATTCCGTTGAGGCGAATGCGAATCTCGCCGGCACGTTTCTTGTCGGACCGACAGAAAAACGCTCAAATGATCGTTTTTATACGGAACGTGTCCGAGACGTCTTCGACTCTCCCTATCAATTCGCTTCGATCCGATCATCGTCACCGTATTCCGCCAAAGCGTTCGATCAATATTTACAATCTATCGACTCTCCACTCGCTGGAGAGGGCGACGCCTTCAAACGTGCGGAAGAAACGTATGGCATCAATGCCTTATTCCTACTCGCTGTAGCCGGTCATGAGTCGAGGTTTGGGACGTCCGACATCGCACGGGAAAAGCGTAACTTGTTCGGATTTCGTGCAACAGATGACGACCCGAGCGGCAATGCCACAACCTTTGAGACGGTTGAAGCGAGCGTTGACGCGGCTGCCGAACTGTTCGCCACAAAATATGTAAAAGGTCCATACGCACGCGGAGATTACCCTGGTAACAAACAAGAAGGAATTAACATCTTCTACGCCTCAGACCCGTATTGGGGTGAGAAGGTCGCCGGTACGATGTATGCAATCGATCGCGAACTTGGCTTGGAACAATTGAAACAAATGAAATGAACAGTAGCCCGACTCAAATGAGTCGGGCTGATTGATGTATCATTGATTCATAGAGTATCCTTCACTTCTTTTTCGTAAAGCTCGATGAGTAGATTATTGTCGAGCACTTGCTCACTTGACTCTTCGTATCGTTCCGTGATGAGTGGGATCAGTCTTTCCCATACGACCCATTTCATATATTGATCTCGATCATAATTATGATTCAGCTCATATACACTCATTTCTTTTGCCTCGGCATACCGTCTTTGTGACTCGACTACCTCCGCATCAGGTCCTCGTTCAATCCAACCATCGACTTCTTCATCTGTTACGACGACCCCATACTCGTCTTTCGCATGAGTCAACCAAGCACGTTCAAAATCAGCTTGCTCTGTAGCGCGCGTTATGAGTTTGTTCACATCAATGCTTTCATCAAACAGTTTCATCTCCACATACATTCGTTCTGCCAACTTCCGTTCGAAATCGTTTTTGATTTGCGGGGCCACATTGCGTTGGAAATCAGTTAAAATACCTTTTAGTTCGCCCACAGTCATTTCAGGAACGGCCTTTGTTTCGACTTGAGAATTCGTCACCTTTTCAATCGGTTCGGGCAAATCATCATCTCTCATATTCGTAAAAACGAGCGCTATCACAACTAGAATACTGAAAATAGATATCCCCATCAGTCGCCTCATGGTTTAGCAGCTCCCTCCAATTGATTGACATCATCTTACGCACTTCAATCGTATCATATTCTATATACGCATCTTGTCGAAGAAATGATTCAACACCAAATGACATCTGATTGAAGGAATTTCAAATCAGAAGACGAATACATAGAATGAACGACCATTCATTTTCAAGGGGGAATCAATATGAAAACGATTTGGATTACCGGGGGATCGTCTGGTATGGGGAAAGCCATGGCATTAAAATTTAAGCAAGAAGGATGGAATGTCGCCATCAGTGGTCGAAACGAGGAACGACTACTAGAAGCGATGGACGAACTGAACGCTATTGAAGCAGGTCAAGCGATGAGTGTGCAGCATGATGTTCGTGATTATGAAGGATGCGCTCAAGCACTCGCTGACATCGTATCCGCTTACGGACCGGTTCACGCACTCGTCAACAACGCGGCAGGTAATTTCGTCTGTCCGACACTTGATTTGTCTCCGAACGGTTGGGCGAGCGTCATTGACATCGTCTTGAACGGCACATTCAACTGCACTCATGTTCTCGGGAAACATTGGGAAGCAGAAGAATTACGAGGCGGGTCAATCATTAACATGGTCGCCTCGTATGCATGGCAAGCAGGTCCTGGTGTCGCACCGAGTGCGGCAGCGAAAGCAGGCGTCCTCAATTTGACGAGAACGCTCGCAGTCGAATGGGGCTATCAGTTCGGGGCCCGTGTCAATGCGATCAGCCCAGGACCGATTGAACGGACAGGCGGCGCGGAAAAACTCGTGTCTCATGTGAAAGAAGTAGAGCGGATTCGCCGCAACGTCCCGCTCGGACGCTTTGGGACACCGGAAGAAATCGCCGACTTGGCCTTTTGGATGGCCTCTGACGAGATGCGTTATTTAAACGGGGATTGTATTTCTCTTGACGGCGGCCACTGGCTCAATAAACATCCATTTTAATCAAAAGGACGACCGAGACATGCATCCCGGTCGTCCTTTTAAACGTCTACTCCATCCCACTCTTCGTGAAATTGCACCAAAAAGCGCTCCATGAACACATGACGTGACATCGCCAATTGTTTCGCTTTTACGGTGTGCATCCTAGACGCCAGTTTCAACAATTTATCTTGAAAATGTTGAATGGCACTCTGATCTGACAAATCGAGCGGTGTTCCGCGAGAACCAGCGTATTGGAACGTTCGCGCAATCCCAATGGCTCCGATGGCATCAAGACGATCGGCGTCCTGCAAAATTTCACTTTCGCGAGTCGTTGGTTGCCTTCCTTTTGAGAAAGACACTTCATCAATTAAAGTCAGCACCAAGTTTGCTTGCTCTTCAGTGATTTCTAGAGAAGTCAAATGTTGATTGATGAGTCCTTTCGGTCGACCGAACTTATGGTCTTCCACGTCATGTAAATATGCAGCAAGGATGAGCACTGTCTCGTCGACAGGCTCATCCTTCATCAAGCGCTCCACCAGTCGGACGACGCGCTCAATATGAGCGGTGTCATGCCCTGTATGGTCTTCTGCATGAATTTGTTCGACGAACGTTTTCGTCGCTTGTATCATATCCACGCTTAAATCTCGATCGTCGTGTTCGGTTCAATCAAAAGACCACGGCGATGTAACTGGTCGCAGAATGCTTGAGCGTCCTGCTTGATTGGCGGGAACGTATCAAAGTGGATTGGGACGACCCGTTTGGCTTGGAGCCACTGCGCCGCGTCTAATGCATCTGCAGGTCCCATCGTAAAATTGTCTCCGATTGGAAGGAAGGCGACATCGATTTCGAAACGTTCTCCGTACATTTTCATATCCGAGAACAGGCTCGTATCCCCAGCGTGATAGAGCGTCAGCTCATTCGTCTCAATGATGAATCCAGCTGGCATTCCCATATAGATCGGTGTGTCACCCATATCGAAACTCGAGCTATGAAAGGCTTGCGTCATCGTGACGCGTCCGAACGGGAAGGCGTGTCCGCCACCGATGTTCATTCCGTGTACAGAAAAACCTTTTTTCTCATAATAGGTCGCGAGCTCATGCGTCGCCACAATCGTCGCACCCGTCTCTTTCGCGATCAATTCGACATCTTCGATATGATCAAAGTGAGCATGGGTGAGCAACAAATAGTCTGGGCGTAGTGTAGAAGGGTCTACTTCCGTATGAGGGTTACTCGTCAAAAATGGATCAATCAACACGTTTACGCCATCGATCTCAAATCCTACTGTCGCGTGTCCATAATAAGTGATTTTCATGTGCATTCATCCTTCCTTCTTAAGTTCAGATTACAACACTTTTTCTAAGAAACGTTTCGCACGGTCTGTCTGCGGGTTCAACAACAAGTCGGCAGGTTTTCCTTCTTCCATCAAAATTCCTTCGTCAAGGAAGAGGACACGGTCTGCCACTTCACGAGCAAAGCCCATTTCGTGTGTGACGACAACCATCGTCATCCCTGTCTCAGCTAACCCTTTCATGACATCGAGTACTTCGTTGACCATCTCAGGGTCAAGTGCCGAAGTCGGCTCATCGAATAACATGACGTTTGGTTCCATCGCCAAAGCACGTGCGATCGCGACACGTTGTTTTTGTCCACCCGATAATTGGCTCGGGTAGGCGTCGATTTTCTCAGAGAGACCGACACGTTCGAGCAATTTTTTCGCACGTTCGAGTGCTTCAGTCTTACTAACTTTCAAGACGTTGACCGGTGCGTACGTCAAATTGTCCAATACGCTCATATGCGGGAAGAGGTTGAACTGTTGGAACACCATCCCGATATTTTGGCGAGCCTTCGCGACGTTCGCCCCTTTTTTCGTAAGTTCGAATCCATCCACACTGACCGTCCCGCTCGTCGGGATTTCTAGCATGTTCAAGCAACGCAGAAATGTCGATTTACCAGACCCAGACGGTCCGATGACGGCGACCACTTCACCACGCTCAATCGTCGTCGTGATTCCCTTCAATACTTCTAAGTCACCAAATTGTTTGTGTAGGTCTTTAACTTCGATCATCTTCCATCACTCTTTCTTAACCGTTTTTCTAGACGTTGTCCAAGATACGTCAAGATCATCACTATCGTAAAGTATATCACACCGGCGAATAGAAGCGGTTCGAAGTAGATCGCCTTCTGCCCACCGACAATCTGTGCGCGGCGCATGATGTCGAGTACGCCGACCGTCGAGACGAGGGCCGACTCTTTTGTCAACGTGATCATCTCGTTGACGAGGGCGGGCAAGATGTTCTTGAACGCCTGCGGCAAGATGATTGAACGTAATTGTTTGACGTATGGGACACCTAAGGCATCAGATGCTTCCCATTGGCCTTTATCGACCGCTTGAATACCAGCACGAATAATCTCTGAAATATACGCCCCTGAGTTTAATGAGAAGGCGATGACTGCCGATTGATACGGTGTCGTGATATAGCCAGTCAATTGCGGCAACCCGAAGTGAATGATGGCAAGTTGCAAGATGAGTGGCGTCCCACGGAATACAGCCGTGTATGCATGTCCAATAAAGTTGATGAGACGATTCGGTACGATTTTCAGTGTTGCAACGACAATACCAAGTGAGATCCCGATCAATGCCGAGACGATGACCACCTGGAACATGACTGGGATCCCCTCAAGTATGTAAGGGATCGAATCATAAATCCGGCTAAAATCCATTGTAAGTTCCTCCTAAAAAAAGGCTGACCGATTCATCTTCAGTCAGCCTCGTACGATTCATTATTCGGCTGGTGCAGCCTCTTCTTCAAACCATTTTTGTGCTAACTCTTCGATTTCTCCACTGTCGATCATCTTCTTCAACTCTTCGTTGAATTGATCGCGGAGTTCATCGTCTTTACGGAAGGCAGCTGCAGAGCCCGCTTCTTCTTCGTCCACGATTTCAAATGTTGTCAACTCGCTGTCTTGCTCGAGGTATTTCTTCGCGACCGTATCTTCGATGACCATTGCGTCGATACGTCCTGTCTTGATTTCCTGGATGATCTCAGGAATTTTGTTCAATGAGACGATTTCAGCGTCTGTGATTTGATCCTGTGCGATTCCTTCTTGAATCGAACCAAGCTGGACACCAATCTTTTTGCCTTTCAAATCTTCAAGTGATTGAAGCGAATCATCTTTTGATAAGATCAAGTTCACCGCTGTGAAATAGATATCCGAGAAATCAGCATTTTCTTTACGCTCTTCTGTCGGTGTCATACCAGCCATGACGAAGTCGACACGACCCGCGTTGAGGGCTCCGAGCAAGCTTCCGAAGTCCATATCTTCAATTTTCAATTCATATCCCATGTTTTCCGCCACTTTTTTGGCGATGTCGATATCAAATCCGACGATTTCGTCGCCGTTCGCTGTGTCAACGAATTCATACGGGAAGTAATCGGCACTTGTACCCATGACGATGACTTTGTCATCCTCACCATCGGTCGATGTCGATCCTCCTTCGTTCACGTCTGCCCCACATGCGACTGAGAACGCGGCCAGTCCTGCTAAACATAATGCTAGAAAACCTTTTTTCATCTTCATCTCCCTTTCATAGTTAAATGATAATTATCAGAACTTTAACAAAATTATGACATATGTGTGAACGTAGCTCAACTGTCCTAGGACACATCAGTTGTCCGACTTGTGTCTTCAACCACTATATACACATAATTATTACTTGTAAAGTATATTCATGCATTTTATACAAAAAAAAGAAGGTCACATTCGCTCGAAAGCGAAATATGTGACCGTTCCATTGTCGCGAGACCCATATGGTTGGACTTGTTTAACGGATGACATTGGGATGGCACTATAAACGTGCGGATAACGTTCCCCATCCTCATCTAACTCATAATGTAACAGTTGCCCAAGACGATTGACGTAAAGGGAGACGAGCACGACCGCTTCTCCCGGATACGACGCTCTGACGACCTTTCCGATCTGTTGCGGTGTACAACATTTAATCGTCCCTTCCGATTGAAGCGACGGTTCATTGATCTCACCGCGTGACAGGGCAATCATATATTCTGCCTCTGTCATAATTTTGATGACTGGTTCCATATACACTGCCCCTTTTCACAAAAGCGCAAAGGCAGTGCCTTTGCGCCGATGCTTGATTATGCGAAGTAGATATCGAACAATGTTTTTAATTGGTCGACGAGTTCTTCCGCAGTTGACGACTCGATTTCACTACGCTCTACCATCGTCACGATGTTTCCATCCTCGAGGAGGGCAATCGATGGTGAAGACGGTGCATATCCTTCGAAATACTCACGTGCACGATCTGTTGCTTCACGGTCTTGACCTGCAAACACGGTCACGAAATGGTCAGGTTTGACGCCTTCCATCTTGTTTACGTAAGCCGCGGCCGGACGAGCGATTCCGCCTGCACAACCACAAACCGAGTTAACGAGTACAAGTGTCTTCCCTTCTTTTTTCAGTGCCCCGTCCACTTCGTCCGGTGTCGTGAGCTCTGTGTATCCTGCAGCACGCACTTCGTTACGCGCTTGTTCGACTACATCTTGAAAATATAATTGAAAATCCATGTTGTGTCCCCTTTCGACATTTCGTCTATACTCCCTTATTTTACGTCTTGTTCTACCTCGAGGACAAGTCTATCGCTCAATTCACGTTCTAAGAACGGATCTGCCTGTAACATTTGTTTAAAAGCGAGGTAACGAGCCTTCGTCTCATCACTCGCTACTCGATTCGTCAAATAGGCACGAATCATGATGTTCTTTGGCGTATGCTCGAGGTCGATGAACTCCAGTAATTGAGCTTCATAACCGACAAGTCCAAGAAGTTCGGCCCGAATCGAATCTGTTGCGAGCGAGGCGAACCGTTCTTTGATCAATCCGTGCTGGAGCATCACGTCTAGATTCGGTGCTTGAAGTTGACGATTTAACTCCTTCTGACAGCAAGGGACGCTCAAGATGACTTTCGCCCCCCACCGGACGGCACGGGCTAACGCCATGTCAGTCGCCACGTCACAAGCATGAAGCGTCACGACCATATCGACAGCTGTCTCCCCTTCATATTCATTGATGTCTCCAACTAAGAACTCGAGTCGCTCATATCCTAAGTCTTTCGCAATCGATGCACATTCTTCGATGACTTCTTTTTTCAAATCGAGACCCGTGATATGGACATCATACCCTTTCATCTCGTGTAAAAAGTGATAGAGCGCGAACGTCAAATACGATTTCCCTGAACCGAAATCCAAGATTCGGACGGTACGGTCTGTCGGCAAGTGTTTGAGCGAATCCTCAATGAACTCAAGGAAGCGGTTGATTTGTTTAAACTTGTCATACTTTTGTCGCTTCACTTTCCCATCACTCGACTGTATGCCAAGTCGAATCAAGAACGGGACCGGCTTATCGAGCGGGAGTACATACTGCTTTTCCCGATTATGGCTCAACTGAATTTCTTTTTGAGCTGTCTGCTTTTCTTTCAATGTCACTTTGAACTTTTTCGATAACTGGAATTGGAGATCAGATTCCTTTAACTGAAACTGTCCCTGTCTGAACGTTTCAAGAAGTTCGAGCAATTCTTCTACAGCCTCATCCGGCGGTAAGTTTTTATGGTTCATCACCCGTTCGTACTGATATTCGAACTGGATGTGGTATGCATTCCGAAGCATGACCGGTTTCAATTTGACGCGTCTGAGATCACTTGATTTTTGACGGGGTTGACTGATTGTCGCCGACACGAGATGATTTAATTGGATCACGTCTTCGAGACGTTCTTGTAACGCTTTATATTCCAATGAATTCAATCCTTTTTTAGAAATTTTGAAACATATCGTTTCACCTGTCCGTACATACTATTACACGAAGACGACGTTACGTCAAAGGAGGATACACATATGTTTAAAAAGATTTTATCATCAATCGGAATTGGTGCCGCAAAAGTGGATACACGTCTGAATGAAAGCCACTGTACGCCTGGTGGAGAACTGAACGGGGTCGTCCATATCGAAGGTGGTTCGGTCGAACAATCAGTCGACAGCATCTACCTATTCTTCAATACGCTGTACAAGCATGAGGTCAACGACAAATCGACATACTCGACCTTCACGATCGAAAAGATTTTATTGAATGAGGCTCCATTTATGATTGGACCAGGAGAAGTGAAAGAGATCCCGTTCACCGTCAACGTCCCGTTCAATACCCCACTCTCTGTCAGTCAATCGAAATCATGGATTGAGACCGGGCTTGATATCGCCCAAGCCGTCGACCCAAAAGATGAAGATGCGATTACCGTTCAACCGAACGCTTCACAACAAGTCATTCTAGATGCGATGGACGAACTCGGTTTCCGTCTCAAGAAAGCCGACACAGAGATGCTCCCGGCACGCCATCGTTCAGGTCGTCTTCCGATTGCACAAGAACTCGAATATTCAGCGAACGGCTCACGTTTTGGGCGTCAGTTAGATGAAGTCGAAGTCGTCATCTTACAAGAAGAGGATTCGATTGAATTACTCATACAAGTCGACCGTAGTGTCCACGACCTCGGAAGTCTTTTCGCAGACTTGACAGGAACAGACGAGTCAACGCATCGTGTCCGCTATGATGCTGCACGTTTGTCACCAGCTGAAGTTCGTCGCGACATCGAATCGATGATTGAACAATCGATATAAAGAGCTCACCGACACGCCATTATTAGAAATGGCGTGTTGTTTTAGACCTCGAGTTCACCCATCCAATATGTTACAATTATTATATGGAATTAATTGGAGGTGACGTCATTTTATTCGCGTGTATCTTAATCGGGAGTATCGGTCTTACGATGCTTGCTTTGCCCATTTTAGAGACTAACTTGTCTGACTCGCTCGCTTTCTTCACGCTTGGTGGCATCGGATTTTTCATCGGTATGATTGCAATCTTCGTCATACGTCATCCGTCTGCGTATGCCCGATCATTCATAAAGTTCGTTCCATATTTTATTTTTCTGTTTCATTTTCCAGCCTCACTCGTTCTTCTCTGGATTTCTTCGATCAGACATGATGGGGTTCCCGAATTTGCCTTAGACTATACCTTCGTATACTGGATGTTCCTTCTCGTGTTTGTTGTGACCATCAAATCGATGGATCAAGTCCATCTACGACAATTTGAGAAGATCCATGACTAGAAAGGACGATTCAACATTGGATTTACTTCACCTTCTTTACGGTCGAGCAATCCCGCTCACGTTATTCACGACGCTCGGCATATTCAGTTTCATGTTTGCGTATGCGCTCTACAAAACCAAACAACGACTCTCCAAAGGACTCGTCATCATGGGCATGTCCATGTCGTTCCTTCTCTTACTCATCTCAGCCGCAAGTTTCTTCTTCACGCTATTCTTCGGCTATAACTCATGAAAAAATGGAGGCACCCCACTAGGAGCGCCTCCATTTTTTATGAATCAATACACTGTATATGTGTTCGGGTCAATCGACTCGAGCGACTGCTTGATCGCTTGCAAGAACTGCCCTGCGACGAGACCGTCGAGGACACGATGGTCGACTGACATACACAGGTTGACCATATCGCGTGCCGCGAACATTCCGTTCATCCAGACAGGACGTTTCACAATCGACTCGACTGATAGGATTGCCGCTTGTGGGTAGTTCAAGATTGGTGCCGATTGGATTGAACCAAACGCACCCGTGTTGTTGATGGTGAACGTCCCTCCACGCATCTCTTCAGCTTTCAAGCGATTCTCACGCGCACGTGATGCCACGTCTTGAAGGGCCACAGCGAGTCCTTTGATGTTCTTCTCATCCGCTTGGCGAATGACCGGTACATACAGGGCGTCGTTTGCCGCGACGGCCACAGAAAGATGAATGTCTTGGTGAACTTTGATGTGATCGCCTGCCCATTCCGAGTTCATCATCGGATACTTCTTCAATGCCTCGATGGCCGCTTTCATGAAAAACGGCATGAATGTCAATTTGACGCCTTCCCGCTTCATGAACTCATCCTTCAATCTCGCACGTGCCTCGACGAGATTCGTTACATCGACCTCAATCATGAGCCATGCGTGTGGCGCCTCATGCTTCGAGCGAACCATATTGTTCGCAATCGCTTGACGCACACCTGCTGTCGGAATCGTTTCGTATCGACCTGTAGATGTCGAGGCAGCTGGTTGTGAAGGCTCGACGGCAGGACGTGGTGCCTCAGTCGGAACATCCATTTTTGTTTGTACCATTGTCTCTTGGAGAGGTGCTTGTGTCACTTTCTCAGGAGTTGATGCAGGGCGTTCTTCTGATAAATAACGAAGAATATCTTTCCGCGTGATCCGACCGCCTAGGCCGCTTCCGCTCAATTCATTCAAATCGATGTTGTTCTCATTCGCGAGTCGGATGACGGCAGGAGAATATCGACCGTTCCCACTCTGTTTTTTCGGAACCGTCGCAACAGCTTGCTTCGCTTCAGATGGAACTGACGGTGCAGCTTCCGCGACTGGTTCTGTCTTCGTCTCGGTCACAGCTTCCTCTGCACTTTCGACTTCCATCGTTAGGACAGGTGTCCCGACACTGACCGTCTCACCTTCTGGAATGAGAAATTCTTTTACGATTCCTGCACTTGTTGCCGGAATCTCGGCCGTGACTTTATCTGTCATCACTTCGGCGAGTGGTTCATACTCTTCCACACGGTCGCCCGGTTTGACGAGATATGTCGTAATCGTGCCTTCCGTCACACTCTCACCGAGTTGGGGCATTGTAATCGTTTGTTCCATGGAGACGCCTCCTTAAAACGCGGCGAGCTGACGCGCCCGCTCGGCAATTTTTTCTGGGGATACGATAAAGAATTTTTCCATAGGTGGTGCATATGGCATAGCCGGAACATCAGGACCCGCTAAGCGTTCAATCGGCGCATCGAGTTCAAAGAGCGCCTTCTCTGCGATAATCGCCGCGACTTCTCCAATGATGCTTCCTTCTTTGTTATCCTCTGTCACGAGTAACACTTTACCGGTCTTCTTGACCGACTCGATGATTGCATCCTGGTCGAGCGGATAGACGGTACGAAGATCAAGAATATGCGTACTGATTCCTTCCTCTTCGAGTGTTTTCGCAGCTTCTTGTGCCATATGGACACAAAGACCGTACGTGATGATTGTAATATCGTCACCTTCACGTTTGACAGCAGCCTTACCGATTTCAACCGTGTATTCATCCGTTGGCAAGTCCGCCTTCAAAAGACGATAGGCACGCTTATGTTCGAAGAAGAGGACAGGATCGTTCGAACGGATTGCTGCTTTCAACAATCCCTTCGCATCGACCGGGTCTGATGGAATGACGACTTTAAGACCTGGCGTCGAACTGAACATCGCCTCGACAGATTGCGAGTGATAGAGTGCCCCGTGAATGCCACCACCGAACGGAGCGCGGATGACCATCGGACACGTCCAGTCGTTGTTTGAGCGGTATCGAATTTTTGCCGCTTCCGATACGATTTGGTTCACTGCTGGCATGATAAAGTCTGCGAATTGCATTTCTGCAATCGGACGCATGCCGTACATGGCAGCCCCGACTCCTACACCGGCAATCGCACTTTCAGCGAGCGGTGCGTCGATGACACGGTCTTCACCATACTTCTCAATCAAGCCTTGTGTGGCACGGAATACACCACCACGTACGCCGACGTCTTCCCCGACGACGAAGACGTTTTCGTCGCGCTCCATTTCCTCATGAATCGCTTCATTGATCGCTTCGATAAACGTTTTCATCATTTTTCCTCCTCATAGACGTAATCCAATGCAGATTCAGGTGATGCGTACGGTGCTTTGTCTGCATATGTCGTCGCTTCATTCACTTCAGCATCGATTTGTGCATCGATTTCGGCAAGTGTATCCGCCGTTGCAATACCGTCGTTCACAAGTCGTTGACGGAACAATTGAATGCCATCCCGCTCTTTTAATCCTGCCAATTCTTCAGCTGAACGGTATGCTTTGTCATCATCATCGGATGAGTGTGGGACGAGACGCTCGACTTCTGCTTCGATTAGCGTCGGTCCTTCTCCGCGAAGTGCACGTTCACGCGCTTCCTTCACGACCGCGTATACAGCAATCGGGTCTGTCCCGTCGACTGTCACACCTGGCATCCCGTAACCTTTTGCACGGTCTGATACACGCTCGCATGCCAACTGTTTCGTAAGTGGTACCGAAATCGCATATTTGTTGTTCTCACAGAACAAGATAACCGGTAATTTATGGACGCCAGCAAAGTTTGCCCCTTCGTGGAAATCACCTTGGTTTGATGAGCCTTCTCCGAACGAGACGAACGTGACGAGTTCTTCTTTTTTCATCTTCGCCGCAAGTGCAATTCCGACCGCATGAGGGACTTGTGTCGTAACCGGAGATGAACCCGTCACGATGCGATGTTCTTTCGAGCCGAAGTGACCAGGCATCTGACGACCGCCCGAGTTCGGATCTTCCGCTTTCGCAAATGCAGACAACATCAAGTCTCTTGATGTTTGACCGAAGTGAAGAACAACCGCCACATCACGATAGTAAGGCAATACGTAGTCGATTCCTTTCTCGAGCGCGAACGCCGCACCGACCTGCGCCGCTTCTTGTCCTTGACATGAAACGACGAACGGGATTTTCCCGGCGCGGTTCAACTTCCACATCCGTTCATCAATCTTACGGGCGCGTACCATCGTTTCATACATCGCCAATAAATCTTGTTTGGTTAAACCAAGCTCTTCATATGAGTTTACAGTCATCTGTTCCATTCTTGTTCCTCCTTAGGCGTGAATCGGTAATCCATCGACGGCAAGTGCCGCTTCTTGGAAGGCTTCGCTTAGTGCAGGGTGTGGGTGCACGAGTTGTCCCATCTCCCAAGCCGTCGCGTTCAAGACGAGCGCGAGTCCACCTTCTGTGATGAGTTCAGTCGCTTTCGGTCCGACGATATGAACACCGAGAAGGTCATCTGTTTCTTTGTCTGAAACGAGTTTGACGAATCCGTCGGCTTGTCCTTCAATCCGCGCTTTCCCGAGTCCATTGAAGCGATATGTCCCCGTTTTCACATCATGTCCGGCATCTTTCGCCGCCTCTTCCGTCAAGCCGACCGAAGCGACTTCAGGGACGCTGTATACACAACGTGGGATGAGCGCGTAATCGAGTGGTGTTGGTTCAAGTCCAAGAATCGTTTCGACCGCCTTCACGCCTTCTGCAGACGCGACGTGAGCGAGTTGTAACTTCCCGATGCAATCCCCGATTGCGAAGATATGACGTTCTTTCGTCCGATACTGACTATCGACTTGAATGATCCCATTCTCTACGACGATAGAAGTGTTTTGAAGTCCTAAGTCTTCCGTGTTGGCAACTCGGCCAACCGAGACGAGGACACAGTCTACTTGTAACATCTCTTCCCCGACAGCAAGCTCCACTGTATTTTCGTGAATCAATGTTCGTTCGGCGTCGACCGTCACGCTCTTCTTCACACGGACGCCACGCTTCTTCAATAGACGTTCCACCTCACGAGAGACCGCCTTGTCCTCAAGTGGAAGTAATCGATCTCCTACTTCGATCAACGTCACGTTCACATCTAAATCGACGAGCATGGACGCCCATTCGACTCCGATGACACCACCACCGACAATCGCAATCGATTCAGGTAGTGTCTCAAAATTGAGGAGGTCGTCCGAGTTTAAGATACGTTCGTGATCGAACGGCAATCCAGGAAGTTCACGCGGAATCGAACCTGTTGCGATAATCAATTGGTTTGGCAAGATGAGTTCTGACTCACCGCTTTCATCTTCAACGGATACGGTCCCAGGTTGTGGCGAGAAGATACTTGGTCCAAGGATCGAGGCTTTTCCGCGAAACACTTCAATTTTCCCTTGTTTCATCAAGTGCTCGATTCCTTTTTCAAGACCAGCTACAAGATCGCGTTTATACGTTTGGGCTCGTTCCATGTTGAACATCACACTTCCCGTTTCTACGCCGTACGTTGCCCCCTGTTTCGCCGTTTGATAGACATGGGCAGCTTTTAGAAGAGCTTTCGTAGGGATGCAGCCTCTATGTAAGCAGGTGCCGCCTAATTTTCTCGCCTCGACGATTGCGACAGATTTACCAGCCTGTGCAGCCTTGATCGCAGCCACATATCCTCCTGGTCCTCCACCAATGACGACAACATCAAATTCTCGTGCCATGTGTATCCCCCTCATATTCTCTTGCGGTCTCTTCCTTCTCGATGACGCGAAGTGCCCCTTCTGCCAAGGCTTTCAATTCATCTTCACCTGGATAAACGTATACCGGCGCGAGGAATGCGACACGCTCTTTAATCTTGTCAGTCAGCCAGTCAGAATAAGCGATTCCACCTGTCAATAAGATGGCATCCACTCGACCACTGAGCGTCGCACCATGTTTTGAAATTTCTTGTGCGACACGGTAAGCCATCGTCTCATAAAGGAGTCTCGCCTCATCATCTCCCGATTCCATTCGTTGCTCAATCTCAATCGCATCGAATGTACCGAGGTGTGCGAACAACCCACCTTGACCGACAATTTTCTTTTTCATTTCCGATTCTTTATACCTGGTACTATAACATAGTTCTACTACCTGTCCAACAGGAATTGAACCTGCCCGTTCTGGAGCAAGTGGTCCATCACCGTCTAGTCCGTTGTTCACATCGATGACGCGTCCATGCTGATGCGCACCGACCGTAATCCCTCCGCCCAAGTGAGCGACAATCAAATTCAGCTCATTGTAATCGCTTCCATTTTCAGTCGCAAAGCGTTTGGCGACGGCTTTTTGATTCAGGGCATGAAAAATACTACGGCGATCGATGTCGGCCATCCCGGTCTTTCTTGCCAACTCATGCATCTCATCGACAACGACAGGGTCAACGATGAAACTTGGGATTCCTTCAATCTCTCCTATTTTGGATGCAATCAATCCACCGAGGTTAGACGCATGCATTCCGAATCTTCCGCTCGTCAAGTCCTCTCGCATCAAATCATTGACGGTATACGTTCCTGATGTCATCGGTGCAAGCAAACCACCACGACCGACAATCGCGGTCAAATCATTGACCGCGATGCCAGTCTCTTCTAACAAGGCACGCACTTCTTGCTCACGATGAGGTAACTGCTCAGGAAGGCTGAGACCGGTCACGTCAATCTCATGGCGGACCGTACGTGTCATCACTTCTTCCTTCCCATCAAACAATCCAACTTTTGTCGAGGTCGACCCTGGGTTGATCGCAAGAATTAGCCGTTTTGTCATCTTAGCGTCTCCCTAGAATACTTTTTTCAACTTTAAGGAACTGACTACGTGAACGTGCCATCATGTGAATCCGTTCTTCGGCCATCTTGTCAGCCGCCACGTGCGTCGGTACTCCATCACGCTCCGCGATTTCAAATACACGCATCATGTTGTCATAGATGAGTTCGACTTTCTTCATTGCCCGTTCACGGTTGTAACCTTCAAGTTCGTCCGCGACGTTGATGACACCTCCAGCGTTGATGACGAAGTCTGGCGCGTAGAGGATTCCGTTCTCGTCAAGCACATCCCCGTGACGATCTTCCGCCAATTGGTTGTTTGCGGCACCCGCAACGATTTGTGCTTTCAATTGTGGAATCGTTTTGTCGTTGATGACTGCACCGAGTGCACATGGAGCGAAGATGTCACACTCGACTGCATAAATCTCATCTGGTTTGACGACCGTCGCACCAAAGTCTGCTTCTGCACGTTTGAGCGCTTCTTCGTTGATGTCTGTCACAATCAAATGCGCGCCTTCTTCGTGGAGGTGACGACATAAGTTGTAGGCTACGTTACCGACACCTTGCACGGCAACCGTCTTCCCTGCGAGTGAGTCTGTTCCGAACTTCCATTTCGCAGCGGCTTTCATACCGCGGTAGACACCATACGCCGTTACTGGTGAAGGGTTACCACTTGAACCGAAAGCAGGGCTGACTCCTGTGACGTAATCCGTCTCCATATGGATGAAGTCCATGTCAGCAACCGTCGTATTCACATCTTCAGCAGTGATGTAACGTCCGCTGAGTGATTGTACGTAACGACCGAATGCGCGGAAGAGAGCTTCGGACTTGTCCGTCTTGGCATTTCCGATGATGACAGCCTTCCCGCCTCCAAGGTTGAGACCAGCCGCAGCATTTTTATAAGTCATTCCTTTTGCGAGACGCAACACGTCTGTGAGCGCTTCTTGCTCTGACTCATAATTCCACATGCGAAGTCCGCCAAGTGCTGGACCGAGCGTCGTATCGTGGATCGCAATGATTGCTTTTAGCCCAGAAGCTTGGTCTTGGCAAAATACGATTTGTTCGTAATCCTCAGATTGTAAGACATCAAAAATACGGAAGCGTGGTTCTGTGTTTGTTTCCATCATGATCAATTCCTCCTGTTAAGTACGATTAGTTTTTGGCATGTAACAAAGCGAATGCGAGGGAATAAAGTTTCGCCTCCGCTGTATCGGCACGACTCGTCAATACGACAGGGGCAGATGCGCCAACGACAATCGCCGCAACGCTCGCCTCTGCGAAATACATGATTGATTTATAAAGGACGTTGCCGACCTCTATGTACGGTACGACTAATAAATCTGCTTGCCCCGCCACTTCACTATTAATTCCTTTTTGTTTCGCTGCAACCATATCGACCGCGTTATCAAGGGCAAGCGGTCCATCTACGATACAGCCTTTGATTT
Organism: Exiguobacterium sp. USCH10; assembly: GCF_037619445.1. Classification (GTDB taxonomy): domain Bacteria; phylum Bacillota; class Bacilli; order Exiguobacteriales; family Exiguobacteriaceae; genus Exiguobacterium; species Exiguobacterium aestuarii_A. The sequence continues at coordinate 223,685 of NZ_JAQPZO010000002.1, forward strand.
GTCCCCGACGATTCATCTGACTGAGCAATGCGGCATCGAGCGTCGCGTTCATCTGAGGGTTGACAACCTCAACAGCCCCAATCGCTGCGACTTTTGGCGATTCGTAACCGATGTCATGCATCGCTTCTACCGCATTATGAATGATTTCGACCTTTTCTTCGAGCGTTGGCGCGATATGGATTGCAGCATCGGTCACACCAATCAATTTTTCCCGATTTGGAATTTGAAAGAGTGCGATATGACTGAGTGTACGGTTCGTCCGAAGACCGGCCTCTCGATTGAGGACGGCTTTCATGAATGTCGATGTCGACACCATCCCTTTCATGAGCACATCCGCCTCTTTGTTTTTCACGGCTAGTGCAGCACGTCTGGCAATCTCTACGTCACCTTTTGCATGTAAAATATCGACGTCTGACTCATCGATTCCATACTGTTCACATAACTTTCGGATTTCCCGGGCTTCACCAAATAAAATGAAACGTGACAATCCATGATCTGTGGCAAGTTTTACGGCTCGGATTACTTCTTCATCCGCTGCCCCCGCAATGGATACCGTACAACCCTCTAGTTGTTTTGCGTTCGTCAGCATCCGTTCAAAATTCATCATTGTCCCCCCTTGCTCTCTACACTATAACATAAGCAAGTTTGCTTCCTAAATTGTAAGCGCTTTATTATGCGGATGACCATGCAAATAAATGCTTACCATGCATAAAAGTTCATGCATTTTATTGCATGGTTTCTAATTTATTATATAAAGTCCGAATCGAAATTTTTAAACGACGAGCAGCTTCTGACTTATTTCCACCAGTTTCTTCGATTGTTCGTTCAATCAAATCGCGCTCATATTTCGCTACCGCTTCATAGAGCGTTCGAGACTCGACGACTTTCTGAGTTGGCGTGCGAGGTGATAATTGTAAGTGATGTGGAGCAATCCATTGTTCCGCGCTCGCCATATAAATCATCGCCCGACCAATCACATTCTCAAGTTCTCGGACGTTCCCTTTCCAATGCTGACTTTTTAGAAGCATGAGGGCATCTTCATCCACCCCTTGAACACTCCGACCATATTCTTGATTTAACTTTCGAATGATCCGGTCACAAAGTGCCTCGAGTTCATTCAACCGTTCACGAAGGGGAGGGATATGGATGGGCATGCGATTGATGCGATAGTACAAATCTTCACGGAAGGTCCCATCTGCCACTTTCTGTTCAAGATCGGCATTCGTCGCAGCGATGATGCGGACATCAATCGGAATCGCCGTCGTCCCTCCGACTCGTACAATCTCATTTTCTTGAAGGACACGCAGAAGCTTCACTTGGACATCGAGTGGCAGTTCTCCGATTTCGTCCAAAAAGAGCGAGCCGCCGTCTGCCTCCTCAAAGTAACCTGTCTTTCCACCACGCTTCGCACCACTGAACGCACCATCTTCATAGCCGAACAGTTCACTTTCGAGAAGCGTGGGTGAAATGGCTGCACAGTTTACCCGGATAAACTTTTTGAATTTCCGAGGGGACTCCCCATGAATGGCATGGGCGAACAGTTCTTTTCCTGTTCCCGATTCTCCGCGAATCAATACTGTCACCGGGGTCACAGCTGCCAATTTCGCTTGATCGATGACGAATCGCATCGTATCACTTGTCGCGATGATATCGGCAAACTGATATTTCGCCTCTAGATTTCGAATGCGTGTTTTCGCTTCTTGTAATTCATCACGCAGCGCACGTATTTGAGACACGTCTCGAATGACGCCGACCGAACCTCGCAATTTCCCTTCAACGATGATCGGTTCGGCATTTACAAGGATGTCACGTCGCGTCGCCCCGATTTGCATCCGAATATCTCGAACACCCTGCCCCGTCGATAATACTTTCAAATGTACACTCTCCTGCATCCCGATGTCGGCAGTGGCAGGCTTATCGACGACATCTTCCTTTTTGAATCCCGTCAATCGTGTGTAAGACGGATTGATCAATATGGTGTTGCCGTGATGATCGGCTACCGAAATCGCCTCACTCGTACACTCGATGATTGCCTCAAGCATCTGTTGATTCTGTTTCAATCGCTCGACAACGATTCGAATAAACTCTCCCGGCAACACAACTGCGTCTTGATAATGATCCTTCAACTCTTCAAACGTTTGATGTTGCCCTGTCGTCTCAATGACAAAGTCCAATGCTGCATCCGCATATTTCGTCCAATTGTCCGTCACGGCAATTCCATAACTTTTGGCAAGTGCGATTCCTTCAGCCGATGCATCGGAGTCCACGACCGCCACGATTGTAGCAAGCGGAGAGTCCATCAACATGTTCAGAACTTCCGTCCCCCCTTTTCCTGCCCCGACAATCATCAACCGTTTGTTCATACGAATACCCCCATCTTTCTCTCTTCTCATCTTCATGCTACTGAATCCAAACATGATGCGCAAGCCGCCTAAAAATAGACAGTGTGGAATGAATGAATTTCTGTTAAAATAATGTATGGTAAAGGAGGAGATTGCATGCGTTTCATCGCGCTTCTAATCTTAATCGTCCCTGGTTTACTCGGTGTTTACGGAATCAAATTACTTCGTGATAGCTTCTTTTTGAAGACGAGTGGACCATTCACATGGATTGATTCACTCGCTGCCGCCTCCATGTTGCAGGGGACTTTTGGACTTCTGCTCGCCATGGGCGGGATCGGATTTGTAGCTGGCTATATATTTAACCGCGACAAAAAAACAGGTAAAGTTCAACGACTCGACTCATAAGCGCACAAAAAAAAGGTTCCCTAACTTGACTTCATTTCAAGTGCGGAACCTTTTATTCGTATTGAATTGTGATCACTACGGATGATCTCCTTTCCAACTGCTTTACTTCCATTGACATGAGATCCAACGTCTTCTTAATGAAGAAGTATGAAAGAACTTTAGTAACTGTCGTCTTGCGTGAACGGAACACTTCCATTCGAGTTACTAACTTTTTTTGTTATCGGATCATGTCCAACCATCCATCGTGAAGTCGAACGCTTGCCATAAACTATTCAACGGTTGACAACACTCCTTTTGGTTAACTGAACGATTCGTTTTTCCTATATCAACCCCTAGCTTCGAGTTGATGATAGAATCGTCTCGCGAATGAGCGACTGTCGCGACCTCACGTCGGGACATTAACGACTTGAGATGTCGTTCCCACCTCTGAGCTATTGTCGGATAGCGAACCGAGATGATTTTGTTTCTTCAAACATTGCTCCGGAACAAGTTTGAAAAGCGTTCATCTGACGCTTGTCCAAGTAACTTGGTACACCTTTATTATAACAAAACACTCTCGTTTTGCAAGCGCTTTCTTTCATAAAGTAAATAAATTTTTTATTAATTATTTTACAAAAAGGACTAAGCCATCAAACAGCTTAGTCCTTTTGAACGTTTCAGTTGCTTTTAAACGACAAGTAGGTGACGAAATATGAAATGAACTCCGAGTTCTTCGGACTCCGCTCACGCTCAGGTCGCCCTTCAAACATCTCATGATCGCGCATTCCATTCTCCCACGCCGTCTTGATGGCGTGACGCATCGCCCGCTCTACACGTGACGAAGTCGTATCATGCTCTTTTGCGACCATCGGATACAATTCCTTCGTAATCAATCCAAGCAAATCTTGACGCTCGCGTACGTAAATGACGGCTTGGCGGATATACTTGAACCCTTTAATTCGAGGAGAAATCCCAAGCTGTTGGAGCAAGAGCGAAATTTCAATTTCGTCTGGAGACATTCCTTCGAATTCGCGATTCGCACCATCCGACAACTCACGAATTTTCGTCAATAGTTGTTGGATGTTGAAAGGTTTGACGAGAAAGTAAGAGGCACCCAATTGAACCGCTTGTTTCGTCACTTCATCTTTTCCGAACGCACTCAACATGATCACTTCTGGCTTATCATCCCCGAACTCTTCATGTAAACGTTGCAATACTCCGATTCCATCCAAATGAGGCATAATAATATCGAGTAAGAGTACATCCGGTTGGTGTGTCTTGACGACCTCCAAGCACGCTTCACCATCGTGCGCTGTTCCAACGACACGGAGATCAGGCTCAGATTCTAGTTGTCGGCTCAACAAATCGACGATTTCTCGATTGTCGTCCGCAATACATAATGTAATCACTTATGACACTCCTTTGATGAACTTCTGTTTTACTTGCTGTGACATTTCGAGCAACTCTTCAACATGTTGCTTCGTCAAGTCTGTCATTTGAATACCAGCAATCATTCGACCTAGCTCGTCAATCCGGCTCTCGCGGTCGAGAGTGGCAACGTTTGTCTTCGTCCGGTCGTCTGTTTCCGTCTTCGTGATATATAGGTGCTGATCTGCCATTGCAGCAACTTGAGCTAAGTGCGTGATACACAACACTTGCGACCCGACAGACAGACGGAAGATTTTTTCTCCCATCGCCTGTGCGACACGCCCTGATACTCCTGTATCGACTTCATCAAAGATAATCGATGCGACTCCGACCGTGCGGGAAAAGATTGATTTAAGAGCTAACATGACACGGGAAAGTTCACCACCTGAAGCCACTTTTGCAAGTGGCTTGAATGGTTCCCCGACGTTCGTCATCATATAAAACTCGACATCATCAAGACCGTCTTGTTTTAATGGCGTCGTTCGGAATCGGACTTCAAACGCTGTTTTCTCCATATATAATTCTTTCAATTCTCGATGGATGTCGTGCTGAAGGGACTCAGCCGCCGCTTTACGTGACGCTGACAGTCGTGCGCCTGCCTCTTTTGCGACTTTCTCTAATCGCAAAAGGTCTTCTGACAGTGTTTGCAGCAACTCCTCACGATTCGTCATCGATTTCAATTCATCGGATACTTGTTCACCGTAAGCGATGACTTCTTCGATTGTCGTGCCATATTTCCGCTTGAGCTGTTGGAACAGCGCTAGACGCGACTCGATTTCATCTAACCGAATCGGATCGAACTCAAGTGAGTCGAGTTGGTCTCGTAACTGAAATTTCGCATCTTCGAGCAAATAATAAGCATTCGAGATTGTCTCTGACACAGATGCGAGGGAAGAGGACAATTGAGAAGCTTCTTCCATCTCGCGCATTGCGACCCCAATTTGGTCAAGTCCGTTCGAATCTTCCGCGACCGCCTCATAAGACATGCGAATGTGTTGATGAATGCGTTCAAAGTTCGCTAATTCATCCCGTTCTTCCATTAACGCCTGTTCTTCACCCTCTTTTAGTTCAGCCGCTTCAATTTCTTTCGTTTGAAACGATAATAAGTCCATGCGCTGTGCAAGCTCTTGTTCACTTTGACTGAGTCGCTTCAGTTCATCCGCGACTTGCTTCCAAGCTGCGTACGCTGTCTGATACTCCTCTAATAATGGAGCGATTTCCTTTTCGGCATAATGGTCGAGAATGCCTAAGTGAAATTCTGAGTCCATCAAGTGTTGATGCTCATGCTGACCGTGAATATCTACAAGCAAGCGACCGAATTCACGTAGCGTCGAGAGTGGCATCATCTTCCCATTCACACGGCAGACGCTTTTCCCGCTACTATGTAAGTCTCGGCGCAAAATAACTGTCCCGTCCTCGATTTCGATGCCGTATTGTTCGGCCGCCTCAATGACCGGATGATCCGATTCGACCATGAACATTCCTTCGATTTCGGCCTTATCCTGACCATAACGAACGAATTCGCTCGATCCACGTCCTCCAACAAGCAACCCAATCGCATCTAACAAAATCGATTTACCGGCACCTGTCTCACCCGTGAGAACGGTCATGCCCCGATTAAACGGAATGTTTAATTCGTCGATAATCGCAAACTGTTTGATTGATAGTTCTGCCAACATACGTACTTTCACCTCATAACATTCCGAGTAGTCGATCGATGATTTGTTTCGCTTTCTCCTCATCGCGAGCAATCATGAGAATCGTGTCATCTCCACAAACTGTTCCAATCAATTCGTCCCATGACAGATGGTCAATCAAGACACCGATTGCATCCGCGTTACCTGGTAGTACTTTCATGACAACCAAGTTTTGAGCTGAGTCGACCGAGACGAAGCTGTCACCGAGGATGCGCTTCATTTTTCCGTACGGGTTAAAACGCTGATCCGCAGGCAAGCTGTATTTGTATCGTCCGTCATTCAAAGGAACTTTCACTAAATGTAATTCTTTAATATCCCGAGATACAGTCGCCTGTGTGACGGGATATCCTAGGCGACGAAGTTCGTCTACTAATTCATCTTGCGTTTCGATTTCACGATTCGTCACGATGTCTCGAATTTTAATCAATCGCTGTCCTTTATTCATAAGCGCTGACACCTCATTCTTCGTTTCACATACACATTATCATTCTAAAGTATTGTCGAAAAAAGGTCTAGCATTCCAGTGGGTATTTCCACCATTCCCCATCTCTTCTTCGTCGATAAGAAAAAGCTACAGACAAATCTGCCTGTAGCCATTGCTTATCCCTTTAGTTTGGCATGTGCCGTATCCACCACGTTTTCGACTCGTAGGGATGGTTCGATCCCGCCTACTCCCGTATAACGGGCGAATAGGAGGAATTCAATATTTCCGTCTCCACCCGTGATTGGGGAGTAATCCAATCCTTCGACGAAGAATCCTTCCGATGCAAAATAGCGAACCATATCACTCGCCACACGCTCATGTACGTCACGGTCTCGCACAATCCCTTTCTTTCCGACGTCGGCTTTACCGGCTTCGAATTGAGGTTTAACGAGCGCCATGACGACCCCTTCTTTCTTTAAAATCGCTTTAAGAGGTGGCACCATGAGACGAAGTGAGATGAAAGAAACATCGATCGTCGCAAAATCAGGTTTGACCGGGAATTGATCGGCTGTCGCATGACGGAAGTTCATTCGTTCCATAACGATGACACGGTCATCGCTCCGAAGCTTCCATGCTAGCTGGTTGTACCCGACATCGACCGCATACATTTGTGTCGCCCCGTTTTGAAGCGCACAATCTGTAAATCCTCCCGTAGAGGAACCGATATCAATCCCCACGCGGCCTTGAACGTCGAGCGGGAATACTTGCAGAGCTTTCTCAAGTTTAAGTCCGCCTCGTCCGACGTACGGTAGAACTTGACCTTTCACTTCAAGAGGGATATCGTCAAACACTTTATCGCCTGCTTTATCCAGACGTTCGGTCCCGCTGTAGACAAGACCGGCCATGACAGCCCGTTTCGCCTTCTCTCGTGTTTCAGCGAGACCGCGTTCGACGAGTAGTACATCTAATCTTGTTTTCGTTCTTTTTTCCATAATCCCTCACACATTCTGTCGATTTGTCTCCATTACGAACCGTTCAATCGATTCCGCCATTTGGGCTGGTCGGAGACCAATCTCTTCTAAAAGTTGGTTGACGCCGCCGTGCTCGATATATCGGTCTGGAATCCCGAGGCGTTGAATCCGCGGGAACGCTCCTGTTTCATTCGCATGTTCTAACACACTGCTTCCAAAACCACCTGCGAGTGCTGCTTCTTCAAGTGTCACGAGCGGAATGCCCTCTGCATATAAAGAAGTGAGCATTGCATCATCGAGCGGCTTGATCGTGCGACAATTGATGACGCGCACACTGAGCTTGCCTTCTAATAATGAACGTACTTCTAACCCGTCTTGAACTTGTGGTCCGAACGTCAAAATGGCGACATCCGTTCCTTCCGCCTCGACTTCCCAATCATCGAGTGAGATTTCTTGGAGCGTATCACTCATTGGTACGCCAATCCCTTCGCCACGAGGGAAGCGGATTGCAATCGGTCCATCATCGTAACGAAGCGCGGAGTAAACGAGTTGTTGTAACTCTTCTTCATCTTTCGCCATCAAAATTCGAATGTTCGGTACGTGACGCATGAAGGCGATATCGAATACACCTTGGTGCGTCTCTCCATCTGCCCCGACAAGTCCTGAACGGTCAATCGTGAATACAACGTTCAAGTTTTGACGACAAATGTCATGGACGAGTTGGTCGTACGCACGCTGGAAGAATGTTGAGTAAATCGAGACGACCGGTTTCAAACCTTGTGTCGCCTGACCTCCTGCTAGCGTTACCGCATGCTGTTCGGCAATCCCGACGTCAAACATGCGTTCCGGGAATTTTTTCGTGAAACAGTCGAGTTTCGAACCGACACTCATTGCAGGCGTGATCAACGTCACCCGCTCATCCGACTCTGCCACTTTCGTAATCGTCTCTGCGACGACTTTCGAATAACTCGGTCCTTTAGGCTTTCCTTTGATCACTTCGCCTGACTCAATCTTGTAAGGTCCTAAACCGTGCCACGTTCCAACACCGTCTAACTCAGCGGGACGGTAACCCTTCCCTTTTTTCGTGATGACGTGAACGAGAACCGGTCCATCGATTTTTTTCGCATATTCGAGTGTCTCAAGCAAGTCTTTCAAATCATGGCCGTCAGTCGGTCCAAAGTAAGTGAAACCGAGTTCTTCAAAAAATGTGCCTGGAATGAGTGCAGATTTCAATAAATCTTTTACTCGCTCCCCACTTCGTTCGAGTGAATTGCCGACGAGTGGAATGTGCTTGATGATTGATTCCATCTCTTCACGTGCATGCTTCAGTTTACGTGACGCACGGATTCGACCGAGCATATTATGCATCGCCCCAACGTTCGGCGCGATAGACATCTCATTGTCGTTCAAGATGACAATGACATTCTGCTTCTCGGCACCGATGTGGTTCAATGCCTCGAGCGCCATTCCTCCAGTCAACGCTCCATCACCGATGATGGCAATGGCACGATCATTCGCACGTCCTTTTAATTCATTTGCGATTGCAATCCCCATTGCTGCTGAAAGCGACGTCGAACTGTGGCCAGTTTCCCATACATCATGTTCACTCTCACAACGTTTAGGGAACCCACACAACCCGTTGTATTGTCGAAGGGTATCAAACTGGCTCGTACGTCCTGTCAAAATTTTATGAACGTACGCCTGATGACCGACGTCCCATACAAGTTGGTCTTTCGGACTGTCAAATACACGGTGCAGGGCTAGCGTCAACTCCACAACTCCTAAGTTTGGCGCTAAATGCCCTCCCGTCACTGCCAATTTTTCAATCAAGAATCGTCTAATATCTGAGCCGAGTGATTCGAGTTCGGTTACAGACATCCTTTTCAGGAATGACGGGTCTTGAATGGATGTCAAGTCCATAATGACCATCCTTTCTCCTCACATTTTACTGATTCGTACCTTACATTTTACAAGAATGTGACGGTAGATGCCACACATTCCCCAAAACAAAGGTGACACGATGTGCTCATCGTGTCACCGGGATCAATGATTTCGTTTCACCACAAACGCCAACAAGTCTAATAATAGCGGAGCTTGAATCGAAAGTGACTCAATGGCAAAGGTCGCTGCCTCTACTTCTGCATCGAGTGCACGCTTCGCCCCGTCTAATCCGAGCAGTTTCGGATACGTCGTTTTTTCATTCTCTTCATCCGAACCGACACGTTTCCCGATTGTCTGTTCGTCCCCGACGACATCTAAGATATCGTCTTGAATCTGAAATGCGATGCCCAGATGTCGACCGAATTGTTTTAATTGTGTCCGATCTTCCTCCGACACACCGGCAAGGATCCCACCTGCTTCAAGCGCATAGACGAGCAGTGCACCCGTCTTTCGTTCATGAATCGACTGGAGTTCCTGTAACGTGACGTCACTCCGTTTCTCAGCGAGCATATCGTCCAACTGACCGCCGACCATGCCAGAGCTACCAGCTGCTAGACCGAAAACGCGAATGATTTCGACGATTTCTTCAGCAGGGAGCGACATTTGCGCAAGAATGCGAAATGCATCCGTCAAAAGCGCATCTCCTGCTAAAATGGCAGTCGCCTCATCAAACTGTCGGTGATTCGTCGGTCGACCCCGGCGAAGATCATCATCATCCATCGCCGGCAAATCATCATGAATGAGTGAATATGTATGGACCATCTCGAGCGTCGCCGCTACCTCGCCACCTCGCTCGAGTGGAACACCGTACGTTTCTAGAACAGCATAGACAAGCGCGGGACGGATTCGCTTTCCGCCCGCTTCTAATGAATAGACCATCGCATCGCGAAGTCGCGTCGGCATGTCACTCGCCTCAATGAGCGAACGCATCGATTCTTCGACAGTTCGCTTCCATTTGTTCAAACCATCCGTGCGGTTCATGCAGACCCTCCTTTTTCACGAAGGGTACCGTCTAACTCGAGTATTTCGTCCATTTTCTTTTCAGCGGCCGAGAGTTTTGTCTGGCACAAAGCAGATAACCGGACACCTTCTTCATATAAAGTCATCGCTTCCTCTAATGGTACGTCACCAGTCTCAAGTTGCGCGACAATCTGTTCGAGTCGTTCAAGTGCCGCTTCAAACGTCTGTTCTTGTTTCGTCACCAACAATCCTCTCCTTCACTTCAGCGACAGCGTGACCGTCCCGAAAACGAATCGAGATGTCTCCATCGCGTAATTCTTTCACATTTTGCACATATGCTCCATCTTGTTCAATGAACGTGTAGCCCCGTGATAGGACGGCGAGCGGACTGACCGCATGCAATCTTCCTACCTGTTGTGTAAATTGTCGTTTCGATTGTTCTAATGGTTTCGTCCGATGAAGTCGATCGACCATTTGATTGACCTGTTCTCCTTGTTGCAACAAGGTTTTTGAGAACCGTTTCACATCAAGCTGTTGTGACAACTGACGGAGTTGATGAGTCGCTTCGGAAAGATGTCGCTTCATCCCTTGCTCAAGGCGAATCTCCGATTGTGCAAAACGTTCTCGTTTTTGAGAAATCGTATAACGTGGTGATTTCAAGCCATAACTGTTAATCATCCGGTCTACACGATTCCGAGAATCATCGAGTTGAATCCTAACGGCTTTATGCAGATGGTTGTCTAGACGCTCTACATCTTTCCGCTGTGCGTCAATCATCGCTGTGGCGAGTTCGGCCGCCGCTGTCGGAGTTGCGGCCCGAACATCTGCGACAAAATCAGCGAGCGTATAATCTGTCTCGTGACCGACAGCAGAGATGATCGGGATGGTCGACGCATAGATGGCTTCGACCACGACATCCTCATTAAACGCCCACAATTCCTCAATCGAGCCGCCACCACGGCCGACGATGAGTACATCACAGTCGGTCCGTTCATTCATCCAACGAATGGCAGATGCCACTTGCGGGGCAGCCATTTCGCCCTGTACGGCCACAGGGGCGAATGTGATGGCAACGTGGGGCGCACGACGCCGAAGTGTGGTCGCGATATCATGTAACGCTGCCCCTTTCGGAGATGTGACAATTCCGATCCGCTCAGGAAACGTCGGAAGGAGTTGTTTTCGGTCTACATCAAACCAACCCTTTTCCTCAAGTTCACGTTTTCTCGCCTCATACTGTTCGTATAATAAACCGATTCCGTCTTGACGCATCAGTTCGACGTACAATTGAACGTCACCGGTCGCTTCATACATAGTCACTCTTGAGACGGCGATGACCTTCATTCCATCTTTCGGTTCGAATTGAAGCTGTTTCGCATCTCGAGAAAACATGACGGCTTTCATGCGGGACGCATCATCTTTCAAGGTGAAATAACAATGACCAGATGAATAGCGTTTAAAATTCGAGATCTCACCGATGACCGCGACTTGTCGAAGCAAGACATCATCATCGAGTTGTCGCTTCACATATCGAACAACTTCGGAGACCGGAAGTGGGTTAGCCACGTGACGCTACCTCGACCGTGTTGTGCATGAGCATCGTAATCGTCATCGGACCGACACCGCCAGGAACCGGCGTAATCGCACTCGCCTTCTCTTTGACGGCCTCATAGTCGACATCGCCAACAAGACGACCTTCGACACGGTTGACGCCGACGTCGATGACGAGCGCACCAGGTTTGACCATGTCTGCAGTAACAAGACCTGCACGCCCAACTGCGACAATTAAGATGTCAGCCTGTCTTGTCATTTCTCCAAGGTCTTTCGTTTTCGAGTGACAGTACGTGACCGTAGCAGATTCATTCAAGAACAACATGCCGACTGGTTTTCCGACGATTTGACTGCGACCGACGACCACGACGTGTTTCCCAGCAATCTCAGTTTGTGTCTTTGCGAGATGCAAAATGCCGTGTGGTGTACATGGAAGCAACGTATCAAGACCGAGCATCATCTTTCCGACGTTCTCAGGATGGAAGCCGTCTACATCCTTCTCAGGAGAGATGCGCATGATGACTCGTGATTCGTCAATGTGTTTTGGTAGTGGAAGTTGCACGAGAATCCCGTGTACTTCCTCATCCTCATTCATCAAGTCAATCAAGTCGAGCAATTCTTTCTCGCTAATCGTCTCATCAAAACGGAGCACTTGCGAATCGATTCCGATTTCTTGTGCTGCCCGTTCTTTCCCGCGTACATAGCTATGACTTGCTGGGTCATCCCCAATCAATACTACTTTCAATTTCGGTACGATGTTGCGTGCACGAAGTGCTGTCACACGCTCTTTTAACGTTTCTCGATATGATGCTGCCACTTGTTTCCCGTCGATCACTACTGCCATCTCTCTCATCCCCCGTTGTCTTTAGGTTTTTCTGTAGTTGGTCTGGTGTCTTATCTCTATTTTTTAGTCTTCTTTAATAATGTTGCCGAGTACGCCATTTACGAGCTTACCGGCTTCTTCGTCTCCGAACGATTTCGCGAGTTCGACCGCCTCGTTGATGGTAACGTTCTCTGGAATCGTTTCGACGTATAGTAATTCAAACGTCGCCATACGTAAAATCGTACGTTCGACATTGCCTAGACGATCCAAACGCCAGTTTTTCAAGTTTTCGACGAGCAAAGCGTCGATATCCTCTTGATGCTCTAGCGTTCCTGTGACGAGTTGTTCGTAAAACGGATCAGACTCTTGCCCGTCCAATGCGAATTCGATGGCTTCGTCCACCTCTAATTTAGATACTTCGATTTGAAAAAGCGTTTGAATCGCTTTCTCTCGTGCTTCATGACGTTTCATTCAGTTACTCTCCTTTTACATGCTTTCATTGTGATAGTTTAGCATAAAGCACTCATAAATTCAGTACAAAAAACCAGGAAGCCGAAATAATGTTCGGGCTTCCTGGTTGTTGTTATTTCGCCAATGACATTTCTTTTTCGACAAATTTCGTGTCGAATGTACCGATTCGGAACTGTTCATGTGCCATCACTTGTTGATGGAACGGAATCGTCGTTTTGATTCCCGAAACCGTAAACTCGTCTAAAGCGCGTAACATCTTTAAAATCGCCTCGTCGCGCGTCGGCGCATGTACGATCAATTTGGCGACCATCGAGTCGTAGAACGGAGGAATCATCGCTCCTGCATATAGACCGCTGTCCACCCGAACGCCCATACCACCTGGGACGATGTATTGATCGATTTTCCCCGCCATCGGACGGAAGTCCATGAACGGGTCTTCTGCGTTGATCCGGCATTCAATCGAATGCCCAGAGAACGTGATGTCTTCTTGAGAGATGGCGAGCGGATGCCCGAGTGCCACTTCTAATTGTGCTTGCACGAGATCGAATCCGGTGATCATCTCCGTGACCGGGTGCTCGACTTGAATCCGCGTATTCATTTCCATGAAATAGAACTCATTGGATTCTGGAACATAGATGAACTCGATTGTCCCCGCTCCAGAATATTGAATCGCTTTCGCCGCTTTGACTGCCGCATCTCCCATCATTTGACGTGTTGCTTCGTCAATCGCAGGTGATGGCGCTTCTTCAACGAGCTTCTGCATCCGTCGTTGAATCGTGCAATCACGCTCGCCTAAATGAATCACATTCCCGAATTGGTCAGCGAGAACTTGCACTTCTACGTGACGGAACGACTCGATAAATTTCTCGAGATACACGTCTCCGTTACCGAACGCCTGCTTCGCCTCTTTGCGTGTCGCGACCAACCCTTGGATGAGTTCGTCTTCGTTTCGGGCGACCCGAATACCGCGTCCCCCACCACCTGCCGTCGCCTTGATGATGACTGGATAGCCCATCTCGCGCGCAAGTTCTACGGCCTCTTCATCCGTGACGACACCGCTAGAACCCGGGACGACCGGCACACCTGACTCAATCATCGTTCGTTTGGCCTCATCCTTGATTCCCATCTTGCGGATGGCATAGCTACTCGGCCCGACAAATTGAATGCCACACGCCTCACACATCTCGGCAAATTCAGCGTTTTCAGCTAAAAATCCATATCCAGGGTGCACCATCGTCGCGTCCACGGCACATGCGACCGACAAGATGTTTGGAATGTTCAAATACGAGTCTTTGGACGGATTTGGTCCAATACAGTATGCTTCGTCGGCCAAATGAACATGTAACGCTTCACGGTCTGCTTCTGAAAAAACAGCGACCGTCGGAATATTCAATTCTTTTGCAGCACGTATGATTCGAACCGCGATTTCTCCACGGTTAGCGATTAATAATTTCATAACGACCTCACTTCACGCTGAAGAGCGGTTGACCAAATTCGACGAGATCGCCATCTGCGACGAGCACTTCTACGATTTCGCCACTGATTTCCGCTTCGACATCGTTAAACAGTTTCATCGCCTCTAGAATACAGACGATTTGTCCTGACTCCACTCGATCACCTACGTTGACGAAGGCTTCTTTATCCGGAGCTGGACGGGAATAAAACGTTCCGACCATTGGAGAGGTGATTGTACGATAAGACGCTTGTTCTGGCGTCGATTGTTCTTGATGTTCTTCTGCTTGAGGAGCAGGCGCAGGTGGCGTGATTGCTTGTGTCTGCATCACAGGCGCGCTCATGACCGCTTGCGCTTCTTTCTTTAATGACAGTTTGAAATCAGATGTTTCAAGCTCCATTTCATGAACCGTTGACTGGTCCAATAGTTGAATGAGCTCTTTGATTTGATCGATTTGCATCTTTCTTACCCCCTGTTTATACCTGGTACTAATCTCCTCTTCACTATAACTGGTCAGACCAATGAATGCAACGAGAAAAAAAGAGTGCCCATTCATTCGAATGAACACTCTCTCAGATTAACCGTTGTAACGACCCATGAACTCTCCAGTACGTGTATCAACTGTCACTTTTTCACCTGGCTCGATGAAAAGTGGTACTTGAATCACATGACCTGTTTCAACTGTCGCGTTTTTCTTCACGTTCGATGCTGTGTCCCCTTTGACGCCTGGGTCTGCTTCGATGATTGTCAACACTACGCTCGTCGGAAGCTCGATTCCAAGAATCTCACCATTGTAGTCCGCGATACTGACTTCCATGTTTTCAAGCAAGTAAGGAAGCGCTGCTTTCACTTGTTCGCTCGTCAACTCAAGTTGCTCGTATGATTCATTGTCCATGAAGACATACGTGTCGCCCATTGGATAGAGATATTGCATACGCTTACGCTCGATGTGCGCACGTTCGATTTTTTCTCCACCGCGGAACGTTGTTTCTTGGATCGCTCCGTTGCGCAAGTTACGCATTTTTGTACGAACGAATGCTGCACCTTTACCTGGTTTTACGTGTTGGAATTCGATGACTTGCCAAATCGAACCGTCAGATGTTTTGACTGTCAATCCTGTTTTTAAATCGTTAACTGATACCATATTGATTTCCTCCTAAATTCAGACGAGACTCAAGCCTCAATCGTAATTAACTCTTTTGGCGACTGCGTTAGACGGTAACATCCGTCTTCCGTAACGACGACATCGTCCTCAATTCGGCAACCGCCGACACCGTTGATGTAAATACCCGGTTCAATCGTGACGACCATCCCTGGCTCGAGTACTGTTTCCGAGCGGAATGATAATCCAGGTGCCTCGTGCACTTCCATACCAAGACCATGACCTGTCGAGTGGCCGAAGTATTCACCATATCCTGCTTCTTTGATAATGTCTCGTGTCAATGCGTCAGCTTCAATCCCTGTGATGCCAGCACGTGTACCTTCCACACCAGCGAGTTGGGCACGAAGCACTGTGTCATAGATTTGACGCAACTCGTCCGAAATCGGTCCGACCGCGAGTGTACGCGTAATATCTGAGCAGTACCCTTTATAGTAAGCACCAAAATCAAGTGTGACAAGTTCGCCAGATTCGATGACCTTATCGCTCGCAACTCCGTGCGGAAGTGCCGAGCGGAGACCAGAGGCAACGATCATATCGAACGATGACGAATCAGCACCTTTTGAGCGCATGAACATTTCGAGTTCGTTTGCGACTTCTCTCTCGGTACGACCCGGACGAATGAATGTCTGGATATGTGCATACGCTGCATCAGCGATTGCCGCAGCTTCCTTCATAATCTTAATCTCTGATTCATCCTTAATCAAGCGCAGTTTTTCAACGATTCCAGACGTCTCGATCAGATTTGCATCCACTTCTTTTTCATAAGCGCGATATTGTCCGACTGTCATCGCGTCTTGCTCGATTCCAAGGCGTGCGATTGACTCACGTGACACAACATCTGCTACCGATTTGATGAGTGACGTATCAAGTTCAATGATGTCATACCCTTTTACTTGATCGTTCGCCTGTTCCGTGTAACGGAAGTCTGTGATAAAGCTTGCAGATTTCGCCGTGATAACAATCACACCGCTTGATCCGGTGAAGCCTGATAAGTAACGAATGTTCTCCCGTTTTGTGACGAGCAATGCGTCAATCTCGTTTGCCTCTAACTGTGCTTGCAGTTTGTTTACGCGTTCAATCATGTCGATTCCTCCAATGTTCGATTAGTGCATGCAGTGCCAACGTGTAACTCGTCAGTCCGAAGCCGGTAATGACACCTAGACATACGCCAGCGAGTTTTGACTCGTGGCGAAACGATTCTCTAGCATGCACGTTCGAGATATGTACTTCAACGACCGGGGCAGCGATTGCAGATATGGCATCGCGAATCGCGATTGATGTATGCGTATAAGCACCCGCGTTCAAAATGACACCTTCATAGTCGTAGGCATCATGTAGCGCATCAATCAACGCTCCTTCGTGATTGGATTGAATGAAAGTGAGTTCGACGTCATCCGGTGCAGCAAGCATCAATTCGGCAGCTAAACCTTTTAACGACACGTCCCCATACACGTTCGGTTCACGGCGACCCAATAAATTTAAATTCGGACCATTCAACACTAGAATCCGCAATCTTCTTCCCCCTCGTTCGTCAAGTCTTATCTATTGTAACAAATTTATCGAAAGAACGTGAATCGAGCCTTCCGCCCTTTCGTTTTTTTTATAAATCGCGGTATAATTCAAGTACAACTCTGTAAGAATCGAGGAAAGTGAATGAATTCTAAACCAAACATTCCTGTCGGAGGACAGGCACTCGTGGAAGGCGTCATGTTCCAAGGCCGCTCCGAGAGCGCATCCGCCATTCGGCGAAAAGACGGTTCCATCGAAACGTTCGAGCAAGCGCGCATCCTCGTCCCGTGGGTCCAATCGTTGAAAAAGGTACCGTTTTTGAGAGGAATTGTCGCATTATATGAATCACTGAAGAACGGATCAGCGCATATGAATTTTGCAAGCGATCGTTATGACGTCGACCCGAGTGAAGATGTCAGTACGAACGAGGAACAGAAGCAGAGCATGTGGATGATTGCCTTCATTGCCATCATCGGTGTGATTTCTTATGTCTTTGGGAAGTTGATTTTTAACGTGACTCCAGCTCTTCTTGCCTCGATGTTTCAAGACGTGCCGTTATTTTCCGGACACGTGGTTCAAAACCTCCTTGAAGGGGGAATAAAATTAGTATTGTTGCTCAGTTACCTCTATCTGATATCGTTGACGCCACTCATTAAACGCGTCTTCCAGTATCATGGGGCTGAACACAAGGTCATCAACTGTTATGAGTCCGGACGTCCGATTACGGTCGAACAAGTTCGAAAGAGCTCACGTCTTCATTACCGTTGTGGGTCGAGCTTCATTTTGTTCACCGTTTTCGTCGGGATTGGCGTGTACATGATCGTCCCAATCGATCCACTTTGGCTACGACTCGTCAGCCGAATCGCGCTCTTACCTGTCGTCATCGGAATCTCATTTGAAGTCCTACAATTCACCAACCGTTTCCGTGAACATCGCTTCCTTTCATTCCTCGGAAAACCGGGTCTGTCACTCCAGCTATTGACGACTCGAGAGCCGAGCGATGAACAGATTCAAGTCGCAATCGAAGCATTCGAGACATGGGAACGTAAAGAGTTAGGAGAATCGGTCATTCATAGAGAGGGATAAGAGGAGGAAGCACCATGATCAGACAACGAATTGGTTCAACCGCTGCAACAATCGTGTTTATCTTAGGCTTCATCGGGGTCGGGCATATGCTCGCCACCGATCCCGGTCGATTATTTAGACAATTGTTGTTCATCGGGATATTCGGGTTAGTCTTTTATGTGATCTACCGCGTTTTCATCGGACGACGTATGTCCCCAGAGGATATGCGCTATCGTAAAACCGCTCAAGCCTCTAAGAAACGGATGCAAGGGAACCGTGGACCTCAAGTCAAACCTTCCGCATCCGTGAAGAATAAGAAACACAAGAAGCCGGGTTCGAACGTCACGAAGTTGTCCAAACGATCGAACGGACATCGAAGCAATCCCCCGCACCTCACCGTGATCGAAGGAAAAAAAGGGAAGAAGAAAAAGAAAGCCAACATGTAAAAAGGAGCGCCGGGGCGCTCCTTTTTACGTTGTCTCTACATATCCGATGTATGGTAAGTTGCGATACTGCTCGGCATAGTCGATGCCATACCCGATGACAAACTCATCCGGAATCTCAAAGCCGACATAGTCTGCATCTAATTGCACGAGACGTCGCGCTGGTTTATCGAGAAGCGTACAGATTTTTAGCTGTTTCGGTTGATGGAGTTCCATATGTTTGCACAAGAACTTCAACGTCTGCCCTGTATCGATGATGTCCTCGATGATCACGACATACTTTCCTTCCACATCCAAGTCAAGGTCTTTACGTAGTTGTACACTCCCACTCGAAACGGTCTTTTTCCCGTAAGAAGACGTCGCGACTGTGTCGAGTTGTACACTCCCTTTCATATAACGCATCAAATCAGCAGCAAATACCATTGACCCTTTTAAGACCGCAACAATGACAATAGGCGTCCCGTTTGCGTCTTTCTCAATTTCTTCTGCTAATTCTTGTACCCGATTTCGAATTTGCTGTTCATCAAACAGCTTTCCTTTAATTTGAATGTCCATCAGCTCGGCGAATGTTCGCCGTCACCCCCTATTTAGTGAATCCACGATTCATCTTATCATATTTCCAACTTAAAAATATACATTAGTAGATAAAATAGGTGTTTTCGTTCGTATTTAAGACCTGTTTACCCTACAAAAAAACGTCAATCGTAAGAAATTGACGTTTTCTACACATTATTCTTCTGCTGCTCGCTCTTGCTCACGAAATTCTCTGAATTGATCCATTAGTTCAGGTTTGTCTTCAAAAAATTCCACAAACTGCGTCATGCAATCGAGCGTATTTGAACTGAGGTGATGTTCGATTCCTTCCACATCCTCGTATACATCCGCTTCGTCGACTCCAATCAGACGTAAAAAAGACTCGAGCATCGCATGGCGCTCGACGAGTCGTTTCCCTACTTTTTGACCTTTCTTCGTAAGCATGAGACCGCGGTATTTTTCGTACACCAGATATTCTTCACGGTCCAACTTTTGAACCATTTTGGTGACAGAGGAGGGATGAACTCCTAAATGTTCGGCAATGTCAGAAACACGTGCATATCCTTTTTCTGACATAAGTAAATAAATCCGTTCTAAATAATCTTCCATACTCGGTGTCGGCATGGGCACGACCTCCCCTAATGTTCCGGTTTCCACTTTATATTTTATCCTAACGAAGCTGAAATCGAAAGGGAAAGCCCCGATTCATTCAGTCAATCATTGTCTCGTGACCTTAAATTCATTATAATGAGATATGGTAACTTTGAAAGAGAAGGGAAGAACATCTATGGGAATCGAAACAATCCTCGTCATCCTCCTATGGGTTGCCTTGATCGCCTACATCGTATGGCGCTTCATGCCAGCTCGCGGGTTGAAAAAAATGAAACAAGAAGAATTCCGTGCTTCACTCCGCAAAGGGCAATTGATTGACGTACGTGAACCGAATGAATACAAAGGTGGTCACATCGTCGGTGCTCGAAACATCCCGGTCGGTCAACTCAAGATGCGTATGAAAGAATTACGTAAAGACCAACCGATCTTAATTTATTGCCAAGGAAGCTCACGTTCTAACCAGGCGGCCAAACTACTCATGAAAAATGGATATAACAATATCTACATGCTTGAAGGCGGCTTCAAGAACTGGAAAGGCAAAATTAAAAAAGCATAAAAATGGGCGGGTCGATTGAATCGACCCGCTCCTTTTATTTCACGGATGACGCCTCACGACGTTCATATTTTAAAACAGGCTTCCGAGCAGCGAGCGTCTCATCCATACGCTTAACGACCGTCGTATGCGGGGCCGTCTGTACGATTTCTGGATTTTCTTCCGCTTCTTTTGCAATTTGAAGCATCGCATCGCAGAACGCATCAAGCGTTTCTTTTGATTCGGTTTCAGTCGGTTCCACCATAATACACTCTTCCACATTTAATGGGAAATAGATTGTCGGTGGGTGATACCCGAAGTCGAGCAATCGTTTCGCGATATCAAGCGTACGGACACCGAGTGCCTTTTGTCGCTTCCCTGACAAGACGAATTCATGCTTGCAATACGTATCGTATGGTACGTCGAAGGCATCTTTCAATCGAGCAAACATATAGTTCGCGTTGAGCACGGCTTCACGCGATACACGCGTCAATCCTTCTGCTCCCATCGTTTTAATGTAGCTATACGCGCGAACATTGATCCCGAAGTTTCCATAGAACGGCTTGATTCGACCAATCGAGTGTGGACGATCATAGTCTAAGCCGAACCCTTTATCTGTCTTCGTGACGATCGGCGTTGGCAAGAACGGAATCAGATCACGTTTTACCCCTACTGGACCAGAACCCGGACCACCACCGCCGTGAGGACCCGTGAATGTCTTATGCAAGTTCAAGTGAACGACATCAAAGCCCATGTCTCCTGGACGTGCGATTCCAAGAATCGCGTTCGAGTTCGCACCGTCATAATAAAGCTTTCCACCAGCCTCATGAACCACTTTTGAAATTTCGAGGATGTCCGCCTCAAACAATCCGAGCGTATTCGGGTTCGTCAGCATGAGAGCAGCCGTGTCTGCACCAACTTTTGATTTCAAATCATCCAAGTCAACCAGACCACGCTCATCCGACTTGACCGTCACCGTTTCAAATCCAGCAACGACGGCAGAAGCTGGGTTCGTTCCGTGCGCCGAGTCTGGAACGAGTACTTTCGTACGAGCCGTATCCCCATTGCGTTCGTGGAACGCTTTGATCAACATGAGCCCTGTCCATTCGCCATGCGCCCCTGCTGCTGGTTGCAACGTCACTTCATCCATCCCAGTGATTTCCGCAAGTTGCTCTTGTAAGTCGACCATGAGTTCAAGCGCACCTTGAATCGTTTCAACGGGCTGTAATGGGTGAATGTGCGCGAATCCAGGAAGGCGCGCCATATCTTCGTTCACTTTCGGATTATATTTCATCGTACAAGAACCAAGCGGATAAAATCCTGAATCTACTCCATGGTTTCGTGTAGAGAGCGCCGTGTAATGACGAACGACATCGAGCTCAGATACTTCAGGAAGTTCAGCCACTTCTTTTCGAATCATCGTCGCCGGCAATAATGACTCGAGGTCAACTTCCGGAACGGTTGGCGTCGGTAAGTTATATCCTGTTCGTCCTTCACGTGATACTTCAAAAATTAGCGTTTGTTCGTGTTGCATCATTTCATCCCCCCGACCACTTCGACAAACTGATCAATCTCTTCTTTTGTACGTAACTCTGTCGCACAGACTAGCATCTGTGACTGGCGCTCTTCTTCATACGTTCCGAGCGGAAGTCCACCAATCATTCCATGTTCAAGCAAGTGACGAGATACTTCTTCTGCATCGCGTCCGAAATCAACAACAAATTCATTAAACATTGGTCCCTCGTCAACGATTGTAAATCCTGCTGCTTTCAATGCTTCTTTCATGTAATGGGCTGTTTGGATATTCCGGACAGCCATGTCTCGAATGCCATATTTCCCTAAAGCGGACATCGTGATCGAGGCGGCCAATGCGTTGAGCGCCTGGTTCGAACAGATGTTTGAGGTTGCCTTGTCACGACGAATGTGTTGTTCACGCGCCTGTAACGTCAAGACGAATCCACGTTTTCCATCCTCATCTACCGTTTGTCCTACGAGTCGACCAGGTAGTTTACGCATCAACGACTTCTTCACTGCAAAATAACCACAAGACGGACCACCAAAGCTTTGTGGAATCCCGAACGGTTGAGCATCCCCGACCGTAATGTCCGCTCCAAGCGCACCTGGTGATTCCAAAATGCCTAATGCAAGCGGGTTACTTGATACGACGAACAGTGCACCTGCATCATGCGCTTGTTTCGCCAATTGCTCCAAATCTTCAATACGACCGTAGAAGTTCGGATATTGTACGACTAGACATGAAGCATCTGTTAAATCGAGGTCAGTTACATCCGTCACCCCATTTGTGACGTTTGTATATTCGACAGAAAGTCCTGGACCATCCGCATATGTGCGAATGACATCTTTCGCTTCAGGATGTACCGCTCCAGAAACGACAACGCGTTTTTTCTTCGTCTGCGCACTCGCTAGGTAAGTCGCTTCAGCAAGAGCCGTAATTCCGTCATACATCGACGAGTTTGCGACATCCATCCCGGTCAACTCACAAATCATCGTCTGGAACTCGAACATCGCCTGAAGCTCACCTTGTGAGATTTCAGGTTGATATGGCGTATACGCCGTATAAAATTCAGAACGTAAAAGCATATGGTTCATCACGGTCGGTGAAAGATGATCATACATCCCGGCTCCGAGGAAACTTGGATATGACTTTGTATGTTTGTTCTTATCCGCTAGTTTCGTCATATGACGAACGAGATCCACTTCCGGAAGTGGTGACCCGATTGCTGCAAGCGACGCTTTTTCGCGAAGCGACTCTGGAATATCCGCGAGCAACGATTCGATGGAATCCACTCCAATCGTTTGAAGCATGTCTCGCTCATCTTGTTCGGTCATCGGTAAATAACGAAATTCCATTCTATTCATTCTGAATCCCCCTGTTTCATTTCGTTCGTTTATAGAAAGGTGTCGGTACGCGTTCGGCTTCAATCTTTTTGCCACGAATGTCGATAACAAATCGCTCTTCATCTTTATACCGTGCATCCACACGTGCCCAGGCGATCGACTCATTGACTGTCGGAGGCATTGTACCAGTAGTAACGACTCCAACGACGTTCCCATCGACTTCTACTTGCGCGCCTTGACGTGCGATTCCGCGACCAAGCAATCTCAAGCCCACCATCCGGTTCGGGATGTTTTCTTTTTGTGTGGCGAGCGCCTCTTTTCCAATAAAGTCCGTATCTAATTTGACCGCAAAATTAAGGTTCGCCTCGAACGGAGTAACCGACTCATCTAGTTCATGCCCATAGAGCGGAAGGCACGCTTCAAACCGTAGCGTATCTCGTGAACCTAACCCGCAAGGTGTAACACCCTCTGCTTCAAGCGCTTCCCAGATTGCTGAGATCCCTTCTGCCCGCGCATAAATCTCGAATCCGTCTTCTCCCGTATAACCACTTCGCGAAATGATCGAAGCAACACCCGCCACATCGCCGTTTATAAATTTAAAGAAACCAACTTCGTCAAGCGCTACGTTCGTAATCGTTTGAAGAACAGCTTCCGCATTTGGACCTTGAATGGCAATTTGGCCATATTCATCAGACTCATTCGTCACCGTGACGTCGCCACTAACAAATTGACGAATGTACGCCTCGTCTTTTTCGATATTCGAGGCATTGACGACGAGCCAATAAGCATCTTCATCTAACCGGTAAACGAGTAAGTCATCCACTACGCCACCATTCTCGAGACAGAGAAGGTTGTACTGCGCTTGACCGACTTTAATCTTTGAGACATCGTTCGTCACAAGATTCTGCACTTGTTCTAGAGCGTCCGGTCCTTCAACCCGAATTTCTCCCATGTGAGATACATCAAACATCCCCACGTTTTGACGTACAGCCTGATGCTCTTCTTTGATCGAAGAAAACATTATCGGCATTTCGAACCCCGCAAAATCAACCATCTTCGCCTTCGGTTCAATCAATTCGAACAAAGGCGTACGTTTCAAAGTAACCTTTTCCATAATATCCCCCAATCCCGAACATAAAATGCTTTTGTTTTTGAAATCTTTCGTTTTCCATTCCACTTTAACAATTTTTATTCTTTCTGCATAGTTAAAAAAGCGAAAAAGAAAAAGGATGAAAAACGAAAACGTTTTCATCCTCATTATTTCATATTTTTGTCTCGGTGGAAACGTCAGAGCGTTCGATTCCCGCTGTACGTTTGATTTCATGTGTCAGCCCGACTGCCGCCTGTTTCAATTCAATCGATTCGTCTTTAGCTTTGATGCCGAAATCTTTGATTTGCGTAACGGAACGGTTGACCGCGTCCACATGCCCTTTGATTTCAGTGACTTGTTGGTTGATGACGTCAGCACGAATCTTAAATCGTTCCGTCAAACGGTTTAATCTTCCAAACGTCGGCTTCATCTGTTTTTTAAATAACAAATATCCATATACACCAAGTCCAATGATGGCGAATAAAAGAATTGCAAGGTTAATCCAAATCATACTTTTTCCTCCTTCATCCGGATAATCTGTTCTGCAATACACCGCGGTGTCTGAGACGCATCAATCGTCTCGTCCGCTTCCTGATAAAGAGTGGTCCGTCGGTTGTATAATGCCCGAACTTCTGACTCTCCTTTTTTCACCAGCGGTCGATCCGAATCTTTGATCCGTGCCCAGCATTCCTCAAATGGTAAGTCTAAATGAATGATTTTACCGTGTTCGCGCATCCAACGTATGTTTTCAGAGCGTTCGACAATACCACCACCCGTGAGGACAAAGTCAGCATCGATCCGCTGAAGCACTTTTGATTCTACGTCACGAAACGCTGACTCCCCGTATTGGTCAAAATATGTAGCGATGTCGGTTCCAATCCAGGCTTCGATTTCTTCATCAATGTCCACGACGTCTCCATGTTCCTTTATAAAATTGAACAAGGTAGACTTACCTGTACCCATAAATCCCACGATATAAAACGGTTTCTTATTCATAAGCAATCACCTCTTTATGACGTTCACCAGATATCAACACCATCTCCACTTCCGTTCGATTCGGTGCAATCGGACGACACATCACCGTACCCGTCGGTTTGGTGAGCGTTACCGGTTGATTGCCACAGCGTTCTTTCGCCAATAACAAGTGGGATTCAAAACGTATGGCCAATATCTCATCTGAGATTCGTCTCGTCGTTCGTTCTACATCAGTATACCAAAATAATGCAATACCAAGTAACCACACGACGATTGTCAACGTAGTGATTAGAAAGAATCCTCTTTCATACACATGACGTACCGCTCCCTCTCGAAAGTTGAATCTTTCCAAGAGATTCGAAATCCCATACCGACCGTTTCGACGCGATACTGATCGATTCCTCTTAAAAATAACAAGTTCCCTCCTCCGTCTCCGACCATGACCAAGTTCCCGTTCAACTGTTTGATTGTCCATGGCCACACTTCTTCATCTACCTTAAGAAAATCACCTCTTAATCGCCCCTCATCGACGCGACAATTTTTGCTGTTCTGCAAGCGACGCACAATGAGTTGGGGAGTCGTATGGTGTTCCCACTTCGGTTGTTCGTAAAGGCGTTGACCAAGCGTGAGCAATTCGACCAACAATAATATAAAGATGGGAAGAATCAACAATACTGCCGTCATTTCTAACATGGTAAACCCCGGATCAAAGCGTCGGTAAGCAAAAACCCTTTTCACACACTTCTTCACGCCCAGTCGGTTCAGCGGCTTCAAGCAGCACCTCTCCTTGTAATCGTTCATAAATGAACAACGTGTCACGCAACCTTGCGACTTGGTCATTTCCTTGTGTCACAAACGATGTCAGAATGAGTATCCAGCCCATTACGACCGCTAAGCTCACACTCACTTCCCATAACGAGAATCCTTTCTCATCCCCCTTCATGGATGATCACCTCCGGTTCATATGTTCCAAGTCGAAATTTAAACGTGACAGATGTTTTCCCACTGACAAATTTCCACTGTCCTGCATAGGAAGCTGTTGCCTGGGAGAAGGTGATGGTATTGTAGGTCGGAAGATAAACAATGATTCCTTCCGGTACGTCCACCCTTCGCACTAACGTCATTCCACACATGATCAAATACCTTCGCTGTTTAGCCACCCAAATCAACTTTGGCACGCAACTTCCATTTTCCGAAATGTACGGGTATTGTCCCGCTTCTTGAATATTCGTCACTAACGTATCTGTAAAATCAAATAGTTCAAGTCGCTCAAAAGGCTTCACTACAGGACTACTGATCAGTATGAGGAAGGAAATGATCACGAGTACCCACGCCATCTCGACAAACGTATAGCCTTTCATTGTTTCTTCAGCGAACCATCAAGTGGAGAATACGTGTAGGCTGACGATTGACAACTATACACTAGTGGATCCGTTTCAGAAGCACGTTTAATCACTTCTAATGTGGCAGGGTATGATTTATGTTCGGCATAGTGTAAATTGATTTCTGACTCGACGATTCGGACACTTCCCTCACAACTCACTTGGTCCGCCCGTGACTTTCCTTCTGTCAGCGTCGGCACGAGCAATAACAGTAAAATTGAAATAATGAGTAAGACTGCAGCCATCTCAACAAGCGTGAATCCTTGTTCTTCCTTCATGTGAATGTCCCCTTTCATAATTGAGCCATGATAAGTTTTACAGGCAAATAAAGCGTATAGAATAAGGTGCCAACCATGACGCTGAGCACTCCATAAAGTGCCGGCTCTACTTTTTCGATCAATTGACGACTATATTGTTCCATTTCTTCGAATACTAGTTCTCGATGAAGTGACATCAATTCACCGAGTTCTCCACTCATCGACCCTACTCCTAACAAGCTGACAACTTCATAGTCAATAAATCTTTCCTGTTTGACTGCCATTTCGATTCCTTCACCGGCAGACAACCGTTTGTGAATCCGATTTGCCATTTCAGCCATCTCCCCCTTTTCATTAGCGAGACGACTGATAATTTGCCTGATGTTCGTTTCCGTCTGTTGTAATAACGACAATTCGCTGACAAACAAATAAGTCAGGTACAGAGTTTTACCACGGTTCCATATGTAAAACGGTAGTTCTACACCTCGTCGATGCAGCATGTAGACCGTGATCCCAAGCATCACAAATACAGAAAACAGAGCTGGAAAGAACCATTTCGATAGTAAAATTGAACCTGCTCCTTCATATGTGGACACATCAACCATCCCCATCAGCTTTGGGAAAATGTACAACGCATAGACCATCCCAAGACCGAGCAGGATAAAGAAAATGATTAAAGGATACCGAATGAGTCGCTTCAATTTTTCCTTCAACCGCATCCGCATTTCTAAAACTAAAACGACTTGAGATAACCCATCCATAAACCGCCCGTTCCGATCGGCTGTCATCAATATTTCTTGCATTTGGCGATTTGTGATGATTAGCGAGAACACGTCCGCTAAAGAAGTACCAGATTCAAGTTGTGCCCTCATCTCTTGAACATCCGCTTTCCTGTTTCCTTTTTCATGATATTCAAGTGTTTCCATTGTGGCTTTCAACGATACACCTCGGGATTGAAGACGCAGAAAACGGTGAATCAATTGAATCGGTGGTTTTACTGAAGCGTTGCCCATTCACACGTCACCTCCTGATCACGCGTTAGTACACACCAATGTCTTGTTACTGACGATTTTCCGAGCAATTGTTCAAGCCGTTTCTCCCCATCCTGAATCGTCGCTGTATGAAACGTAGTAATCGTCAAATGCCCACTGAGTGCAGCATCGTAGGCGACGTTTAACTCTTCCTCTGTCCGTACCTCTCCGATTACAATGATGTCTGGGTCGGCACGTAACGTTTCTTTTAATAACTGTCGATGATTCAACCCTGCTTTTGCATTCACCTCGAGTTGAATCACCCCATCAATCTTTTGTTCTGGAGGATTTTCAATCGTGACGATTCGCTCACGCTTTAAGTGATTAAGAAGCGCATACAATATTGTCGTCTTGCCCGCACCAGTAGCACCTCCGATTAACAGGAGACCATGTCGCGATGCAGACATTTCTTGAAAACGTTCAACGTCCCCTGGTCTCAACAAGTGATGAAGCTCAAACGCTTGATTTGGTACCCTCCAGGACATCAATGTTTGAGTAAATGATGGGAGAAATGTTACGCGGATGACTTCTCGATCAAGTTCATACACGCCTGACTGAGGCACACGTTGATTCGTGTCCGGTAACGAACACCAATATCGCATATGAAGTGTGAGACGGTCGTATTGATTGATATCCATCGACTGAAGATCAAGCAGTCTCATATCTGATCGGATTTGGATCTTCACTTCATGCGTACTCGGTATAAAATGAAGATCGCTTGCCCCCGCCTCTCTCGCCACAATCATCAGTTGTTCAATAAGCTCCTTCATTCCGCTCACCTCGAGAACAGCATAAAAAAAAGCCCACTCTATTGAAAGTGGACTTGTCTTATGAAACTTGTGTCGAAACGACATGATGACGACGTGCATATGTTTCGATTGAAACCTTGTCATAACCGACAATGACTTCTTTTCCGTCTGTTAAAATCGGACGTTTTAACAATTTTGGATTTTCACTCATCAGTTTGAGTAGTTCGCTCAGCTTCAAATCCTCAACATCAACGTCGAGTTGTTTGAAGGCTTGGCTTCTAGTAGCAAGAAGAGAATCTACACCTTCTTCACTAATCGCAAGGAGTTGTAGTAATTCGTCGACAGTCGGTGCATCTCTGAAAATGTGACGTTCACTCACTTGAAGTTCTTGTTCTTGTAAAAACGCTTTCGTCTTCCGGCAAGAAGTACAGCTCGGGTACGTGTAAAACATTAATTCTGATGCCATTTTATGTTCCTCCTCATTTCAACTTTTCACTTCGCTCATTTTGTATAAGTTGATTATACATCTCTTATACCCTGTTTGTACATATTTTGTACAACTTTTTTATAAATTTTGTACAACTTTATTTTCCGTATTGATTTCACATATTTTTCACGATTATTTTGCTCAATTCTCACGTTTCCATAGCATTTTTTCGAATGTGTTGGTAAAATAGTGAATGAGAATGGAATAATGCACGTATGGGGGGATTAACATGGCAAGAATGTTTCGTGTCCTAGGCTTCTGGACTGGGCTAGTGGCGGCACTTGCTTTCGTAGGCGCACTAGGCGGCGACCAAAGTAGTAGTGAACATACTGGTGACTTTATCGTTATGGGACTTGTCTTCTTAGCACAAACGATTTTCTTCGTCGCACTTGGCTACTTAAAGCTTACTGAAAAAACATATGTATACGTCTTCGGCGCGTATTTGACAATTTTCTTCGTTGTCTTTACGTATTGGAGCAACTTCCAAATGTAAAAAAGATTGTCTCGTCGGAGACAATCTTTTTTATTGCTTGAAGAATGGATTTGTTTGCTTCTCTTCTTCAAGCGTTGTTTTTGGTCCGTGACCTGGATAAAGAACCGTCGCACCCGGAATCAAGTGCTTCATGCGTTCAATGGATCCCATCAACGTTGCCTGATCGCCTCCGAATAAATCGGTACGACCGACTGATTGTTTAAAAATCAAGTCACCGCAAAACGCAATCTTTTCATCCGCCATGTATAACACGACGCTACCTGGTGAATGACCAGGGGTGTGATAAAGATCGAATGTAAAATTGCCGATAGTCAACGTATCGCCTTCATATACCTTTTCAGCCGGCTTCATCGCCGGTACAGGAAGATTGAAAGCGTGCGCTCCGTTCTTTTCTCCATTCGTCAACCAATCACTTTCGAGACGATGGACATATACTGGAACTTTATAGCGTTCACGGAGTGCATCCACTCCTCCAATGTGATCAAAATGGGCGTGAGTCAACAAAATCGCAGCGGGTGTACCAAGACGATCAATCACCTCGAAAAATCTTGGGTCATCCGTTCCTGGGTCGATGATGACGACACTACCTTCTTTTTCAAGGACGTATCCATTCTCCTGCGCTAAGCCTGACGTAATCTTCTTCACTTGCATATGATTGATCCCCCTCTCATTCAAAACAATATTGTGGCAAAATTGTATCGATGTCAACCTTTACTCGACAGCGCCTCAATAATCGGATAAAATAATAATGATATTTCAGTGAAATTTTTATGAATTTCATGACGTATAATTAAAGGGGGAACTCGTCATGCATTTGTATGAACCGTTCGGATGGATTTCTGTCATCGTCGCGATTGTGGCTGTATGGGGAATGATTCGTTCATTCAAAAAACGCCAATTCTTTCCACTCGCAGTTGCAGGTTTAACTGTACTCGTATTCGGATTCTTTGGTGTTGCCACGTTGATCTACGGCGGTATTCCAGGTTAATGGATTTGTATCAAGCAATCATCAAGCGACTTCGGTCGCTTTTTTTGTGCCTATAATTCCTCGATATAAAAAACGAACCAAATCACATAGTGGTTTGGTTCGTTTTTAGGTTATTCATTCGTTTGTTCTTTAAAGCGGAGAAGGTCGGAATAGATCAAATCATCGTTCATTTGTAAGATCTTTTCTGCTTCTTCCGTCATTGGACCGCAAAGCGTTGTGTCCTCAACCACTTCTCCAGAAGTAGCATTGTAACAAGTTGATTGTGTCCATACATATTCATCCGTCACAACCGTACCATCTCGGAAGATTGCACGACTATTTCGATTTTCAGAGAACAAGTCATTCCCGAATCCGATTGTGTCCGATGTATCAATTCCAAGTAAATGCAAGATTGTCGGTTTCATGTCGACGTGACTTCCGATCGTTTCATGCACTTCACCTTTTTCTTGATCCGGCAAGTGAATCGCAAACGGAACCTGTTGTAATTTCGCCACATCATATGGTGTCAACTCTTCTTTACCAAGCAACTCTGCCATCGCATTGTTGTGGTTCGTCGAGATACCGTAGTGGTCACCATAAACAACGAAAATCGTATCTTCCCACATTCCGTTCTCTTTCAATTGATCGATGAAGAGACCGAGTGCATAGTCTTGATATGCAAGCGCCTGCGGGAAGTTGTTTAACGTCGTTGAACTTGTCTCGAACTTCGGTACGAGTTCATAGTCTTCGCTTGGCATCGTATATGGGAAGTGGTTCGTCAATGTGATGAACTTCGCATAGTACGGCTCTGGCAACTCCTGAAGCATCGGGATCGATTGTTCGAAGAAACTATCATCTAAGAGACCCCATTCTGTCATGTCTTCTGGGTTTCCGAGATTGTAGCTCTTCTCATCGAAGAATTGATCGACACCGATATTTTTATACATTTGGTCGCGGTTCCAGAACGATTTGTTATTCGCATGGAAGACGGCTGAGTAATAGTTATCTTCTTTAATCAACTCTGGAAGTGCTTGATATTCGTTGTCCGCGTTCGTAAAGTATACAGCACCACGCGGTAGGCCATATAGCGAGTTATCGAGCGCAAACTCCGCATCTGATGTCTTCCCTTGACCTACTGTATGGTAGTAGTTTGGCCAATAGTGAGACTCTTCAATCAGTTTGTTCAAGTTTGGCGTGATAAATTCACCGTTCGGCGCTTTCATATTGTGTGTGAAGTTTTGTGCAGATTCGAACGACACAACAATCACGTTTTTCCCTTTATACTTACCGAACAAATCAGGGTTCGGTGCAGCATAGTTTTGACGAGTGAATTGTTCAATCGTTGCAAGCTCTGATTCGTCAGCCATCGCTTTTTGAGCAGATGTTTTCGTTTGAAGCATCGCGTCATACACATGGAAGTTAAATGTTCCGATGTTTTTCACTAATAGCTCACGGTCGAATGAACGAGTCAACAATTCCGGACGTTCTGTTTCCGCCAATGAAAGGTTGAACAAGAATACCGATACTGCTGCAACGAACGTCACGAGTGCGCGACGATGTGAA
Source organism: Exiguobacterium sp. USCH10 (assembly GCF_037619445.1). Taxonomy (GTDB): domain Bacteria; phylum Bacillota; class Bacilli; order Exiguobacteriales; family Exiguobacteriaceae; genus Exiguobacterium; species Exiguobacterium aestuarii_A. Next base: position 255,837 of record NZ_JAQPZO010000002.1, read on the forward strand.
GCGGCATTCTCTTTCATATTCATACGCCATAAGATAAACGGTAAGACAAAAACGTCACCAAGAATGATTAAGTCTTTCCATTCAAGAAGTGATGTGAACGATGTCGACAGCGTCTCCATGTTCGATGGTTGCATAATGACCGGCATCGTTAAATAGTCCGTAAATTCACGATAATATACGGCATCCGCAAACAAGATGAAAGATGCGAGCGCGTAAAGCGTGTAGAGCACCCATTTTTGTTTGTTTCCTTTAAAGAAGAAATGGAAAGCAAACAAGAATAATGTCGAACTGATCGGGCTAATCAGTAGGATAAAAGCTTGTGCGGTGTTTTCAATCGGAATGATGAAGAAAAATTGATAGACGATATACGTCTTCGTCCAAAGCAATAACGTAAATATCCAAAATAGACGATATTCTTGAAACGAAGCGCGGACCGTATCGTTCAGTCTCGTCGATAGCTTCGAGAAGCGTTGAGATGAATTCATCTGACGGTCTCCTCCTCTTTTCAGTTTTCGGCATGTTTTTATAGCCATTTATTTTTATATTTGTTCATACATTGTACAATTCGATTTGAATAGTACACGTCCAGTATCAAGTCCAAATCTTACCCCTTTTTTAATAAAAAATCAACTGTGACGTTACAAATTTTACAATATCCCATACCCTTTCCCATAAGAAAACACGCCTGCAATGTGCAGACGTGTCAGTTTTATACGCGTGTCGGAAGGAAGTGTTTGCGTGCTAACCAGCCACAACCGATGACTCCGGCATCATTTTCAAGTTCAGCGATTTTAAACGTCGTCGACTCATAGACACGTTCGAGTGCGAAACGCTTGAACTGAGCATCGAGCGGTTCAAGCAATGCTGTCCCTGCTTTTGAGACGCCGCCACCGATGACGATCATTTTCGGGTTGAGTGTGTTGGCGATATTCGAGATTGTCAATCCGAGATATTCTGTCATCTCGTCAATCACTTCTGTCGCGATTGTATCCCCAGCTTTATAAGCTTCGAATACGTCACGTGCCGTCACTTCTTTCAATTCGTTCAACGAAGTATCTTGATTTTTCCGTTTTTGCAACGCTAAACGTGAAATACCTGTCGCAGAGGCAATCGTTTCGATACACCCTAATCGGCCACAGCCACATTTTACAGCTTTCGCCTCATCTCGTTCGACGGTGATATGACCGATTTCTCCTGCCATACCAGCCGTACCATGAACGATGTTTCCGTTCGTGATGACGCCACCACCGACGCCTGTACCGAGCGTGATGGCAAGTAATTCGGATGCACCTTCACCTGCACCCTTCCACATTTCCCCGAGGGCAGCGGCATTCGCATCGTTTTCGAGGACCGCGGGGAGTCCGACCGCTTTTTCGAACTCACTCACAAGAGCGAAGTCTTTCCATCCGATGTTCGGTGAATACTCGACAACACCTTCAGAGAAATTGATGAATCCAGGGGCTCCGATACCTGCACCTGCGAAGTCTTCTTTCTTCTTGCCTGACGTCTCTAAATACGTTTCAAATGAGGCTGCGATGTCTTTTGGTATATGTACACCGTTTTCTCGAATATCCGTTTTAACTTCCCACTTATCAGAAATGATGCCATTCATGTCTAAAACAGCCATCTTCACCGTTGTACCACCGATGTCGATCCCTAATAACCATTTCATACCGTTCACTCCTCATCTCAACTAAATCGCTTTCATTCAATAGTGTACACTATTATCCCCTTAGTGCAACCCTTTGCACTAAGGGGATTTCTGTCAATCTCTTGAATTTTTCAATTCGTGGGTCAAAATGATTTTCGCCGTATCGTATACACGCTGCTCGATGATGCCCCCTTCATACAACTCGTCGAGTTCCATCATCATAAGTGAGATTTCAGCATCCCGCTCCCCGATGTAAATAATGGTTCCGAACGATTTTAAAAACTGTTGGACATCATAAAAGTTTTTCATGCTTCTTCCTCCATCGTTGACAAGACATAACGATTTAACAATTCTCTTGTCGCTTCCATAGACGTCACATGTGTCCGTTCATAACTATGACTTGACTCAATTCCTGGACCAATCAAAGCGTGCTTCACATCGTAGCCTGCACGGATCGCAGCCGACGCATCCGAGCCATAATAAGGATAGATATCCACTTTATAAGCGATGTCATGCGCCTTACATAATGAAGTAAACTTACGGCGCAAGCTAATATCATATGGTCCAGATGAATCTTTGGCACAAATCGAAACCGTATATTCATCTGAATGTTGGCCATCTCCGAGCGCCCCCATATCGACGGCAATGTATTCCACAACATTTTCAGGAATGCCGGCATTCCCCCCGAATCCGACTTCTTCATAATTCGAGATTAAGAAGTGGACCGTATGTGGCAAATCATCATTAACCAAATCTTTAGCTAGGTCTAACAAGATGGCCACAGAAGCCTTGTCGTCCAAATGACGAGATTTGACGTATCCGGAAGACGTCACCTTGAATCGTGGATCAAATGACACAAAGTCACCGATTTCAATTCCAAGTGCCGTCACATCTTCACGAGAATGGACTTTCTCATCCAATCGAACTTCAATGTTTGAAGCAGAGCGTTCTGCAGAGTTCGTGTCTTTATACACATGAACGCTCGACTGATGGACGAGGATGGTTCCTTCGATTGCCTCCCCCTCCTCGCGATGAATGAGACAGTTTTCTCCTTCGATCGCCGTCCAAGCGTATCCACCCACTTGCGTGAGACGTATGCGTCCGCTCGGCAAGATGTCCTTGACCATCGCCCCAAGGGTATCGACGTGCGCCGTCAAAAGACGCGCCTCGTCCGATCGTCCTGGGAACGTCGCGAGCAACGCCCCTTTATGTAAACGAGACGTCTTGACACCGAGTGTTTGGAGTTTATTTTCTGCAAATCCGATCGCCTCCTCCGTCATACCAGACGGACTCGGGATTTCAACTAATGTTTTCAGTGTTTCTATCATCATATTCTCCCCTTACCAAGATCCATACCCGTATAGTAGACCAAACAACATGGCCGTGAGCACAGAAAATAAGATGCGTTGTGTTCGATTTTCCTCATCAGGCAATCCGACGACACCAGAGACGACGAATCCACCTAGTAAACCACCCGCGTGTGCAAAATGATCCAAGTTCGCACCCAATACGAACGCGAGTCCTACATTTAATCCTAACATAATAAAGAGCGGAGGTCCGAGTGTCTTCATAAAGAGCGAACGATCCCGCAGTCCAAAATAGAGTAAGGCACCGACCAAACCAAATAAGGCTCCTGATGCCCCCGCTGAAATGGATTCACTGAACGCGTACGATGCTGTCGTCGCTAAAATCCCACCGACCACGTAGATGATGAAAAAGCGGAGGGAGCCGTACATTCGTTCAACGAGCGGACCAAGTGACCAGAGCGCAAACATATTAATGGCAAAATGGAACCATCCGATATGCAGAAACATTGGCGTAATTAACCGCCACCATTCCCCTTCTTCGATGAGCGGGTTCACTTTCGCACCGAATGCGATCAACGTGTTCGGGTCGAATGTCGAACCAACTGACTCAGCTAGCCACATGACTAAAAACGTGATGAACATCAAGCCGTAAACTACTTGCGGTTTACCAAAGGAGAATCGTTTCTTTAACTCCGCTTTCTTCTTTCGATCCATTGCGACCGCGAGCAGTCGAAAACGGTCGTCCTCCATCGTAGGTGTACAAATCGAGCGAGATAATGTCACTCTCGCCGGAATCGGGAACGTCATGGAGTCGACTCGCTCTTCATCAACGAGACGGTCACCATATATGTGAATCGTCAAATGCTTTCGTCCAATACGAGACAGACGAAAAGCGCTCAAGATTGCGTTAATGTCAGTACCGACATGATTCGCCCATGCTTTTTCAGTTTGAACGTATAAGTCATAGCGATCACCTGCTTTTGTATCAAACAAGATGACTGCACGGGACGGTTCTAATATCCCTTCGATTCGTCCACCGTTCTCGACCGCTTGATAAATGTCTTCCCAGAAGCAAGTCGCCAACAAAATCCCTCCTCTCTCATTCTATTGTAAATCACGTTGTACCTCACGACAAAGTCGTGGCTTGCCTCAAACGCACAAAAAACCCGCAACCTTTACGGCTACGGGCACTCATATATCGCAATTACAAGACAGGTTCCATCGTTTTCATTAGGACGTTCGCAGAATGTTGCATTTTTTGATGTTCTTCTTCTGACAACTCAATCTCAACGACCTCACGCACGCCCTGACGGTTGATGATCGCCGGTACCCCGATATGAATATCGTGCAAACCGTATTCCCCATCAAGATGAGCACCGACTGTCAGCAACGTGTTCTCATTACGAAGGACCGCTTTGACCAAACGGAGTAATCCGAGTCCAATGGCATAGTATGTCGCACCTTTACGTTCGATGATGTGATAAGCCGCATCACGTACGTTCACATATATGTCTTCAAGGTCTTGCCAGTTATATTCATCATGCTCTTCAAGTAACTGCTCAACAGACTTTCCATAGATACGAGCATTACTCCAAGCAGCAAACTCAGTGTCACCGTGCTCACCCATGATATAGGCATGACAGTTACGTGGGTCGACATTGAAATAGTCGCCAAGCATGTAACGTAAACGCGACGTGTCGAGTACAGTTCCTGAGCCAAAGACGCGATGTTTAGGTAGTCCTGAATACTTCCAAGCCAAATGTGTCATAATGTCGACCGGGTTTGAGGCGATAATGATAATGCCATCAAAACCAGAATCCATAATATCTGAAATCATCGATTTCATGATCTTCGCATTTTTTTCGACAAGGTCAAGACGAGTCTCACCTGGACGTTGCGGTGCACCTGCAGTAATGACGACGATGTCTGCTACACCACAGTCTGCGTAATCCCCTGCCCATACACGCATCGGTGAAGACGCGAACGAGACGCCGTGGTTCAAGTCCATCGCTTCCCCTTCTGCTTTTGCCTTGTTGATGTCAATGATGACGAGTTCTTCACAAAGGCTTGCTGTCGTTAACTGGTACGCAAAGCTCGCTCCAACTGCCCCTGCCCCTACAAGTGCGACGCGCGTTACTTTAGCATGATTTAATGTTTCCATATTGATTCTCCACCCTTCGATCAATCTGTTTCATGTTTTTGTTATCTCTGTTACAACAAGATTGTAACATCATTCACAAACCCTAACTACAGTGGAAACCGTTTTCACTTTGGCGATATTGTGACAACATTCACATTCATTTGAAACATCTTCATTTTCTGTACTACCCTCATCCGAATACCAAAAAACAAATAGACGCCGCTCCAAGAACGGATAAAAAATTGACTGCATCATTCCCTAGCACACGCCACCCTGACACATATGTTGTAGGAACTTGATGATGAACTTTCTTTTCCGTCAGCTTTCCACAAACTGTACAGCGAAACTTCCGTTGAACCGTCGCCCCGAGCAATGTATCGATGACACTCCCACTCAGTCCGATTCCCCAAAGCGCCAACAGTAATGCCATATCCAATTCGACAAACAGGAGAGAAGAGCAAACAATCACGAATGCGCCTACAATCGACATGACCGTACCAAATGTTGAAACGGCACCGCTCGTTCCCGGCTCAACTTCTCTAAACGTGAACATGAAGCGCGGTTTACGTTTTGCGAGGACACCGAATTCAGATCCCCACGTGTCACTCGTCGCTGCCGCAATGGACACGATGTACATATAAAGATAGACGAGGTCATCTGTCAGTAAGTAACCGAGGGCACAGAGAATCCCTACCCCACCGTTTGCTAACACTTGAATGGCGTCGCGCGCTCCCGTTTTTTCGACAATGTCATCTACATTTTGTTTATCACGAGATCGATATTTTGATGCAAGTGAAGATGTCGAGAAGAATACGCCGAGTAAATAGAGGCCGAACCAACCAAACGATAACCCGATCAATACCCCCGTCACCACTGTCAAGAAGGCTCCCGAGATTGTCAAGGAGCGTAACCGATACCCGAGAAAGGCGACGATACAAGTTACAACAAATATGGCGAACATTGAATCATCTCCTTTTCTGTCACAATCCACTGAACAGGTAGATCATGTGGTTCAGTCGGCACTTGATCGACCAATTGAACGGAGTACGCTAATGAAACCGTCTCCCCTTCATATGTACGTAAAAATCGGTCATAGTATCCTCCACCCCAACCGATTCGATATCCAGACCGGTCAAATACCCTTCCCGGGACAAGACAGAGGTCGATGCTTTTCGTCGTCGGCGGGGTCGTAGGCTCCAAAATATTCATGACGCCCGTCTCAAGGTCATCTACTGAATGAATAATATGAAACGTTAACCCCTGCTCCGTTACTTTCGGGACGCACACCGTTTTTCCTGCTTCAAATGCTTCATGAATGATTGGCGATGTATTGATTTCAAGCGGAAGTGACGATGTCACGGCAATCGTCTGGCTATCTTTCCACATCTCTGTTGCGAACAACTTCTGATGGATGATTCGGTCAACTCGTTGGCGATTATTCATTTGTTTAATATACTGATGAACCGTTCGTCTTAACGCTGCTTTGTCTTCCACAACGCATTCCTCCTTACAAAAAAAGCCGCCACATATGTGACGGCCGGTCCCTCATTACTTCACTTCGCGGTAAAGCGTGTGACGACGGAGACGTGGGTTGTATTTGCGCAACTCAAGGCGCTCTGGGTTGTTACGTTTGTTTTTCTTCGTGATGTACGTGCGATCGCCTGTTTCTGTGCAAGCTAATGTAATTTTAACGCGCATTTCTTTCACTCCCATCTTAATGATGTTGTATCAAGTGCTTTTGCTTTACAGTCTAAGCATACTCAATTATCCTACCAAGTTTCTTATGAAAAAGCAAGGTTATTTCACGTTCTTTTTCATTGATTCCTGTCCGTAAGGAGAAGATTCAAGAGGTAGGCATGTGTTGACATTCTCGCTTACTTTATACCATTGTTTCAGGTCGTTCATCGAGAGCTCTTCGCCGACATAAACGTACTCCGCTGACGAGAACACACTGTTTTCAATACGATGGATCGCATCGAATAAACCACCGTGCCCGTGCGGGTTCCGTGTCGCTTCAAAGGACAACATAGTTGAGTATAACGGAAGCGCAAGTGATTGCGCAAGTTCTCTTGCAGCAGGAATCGTCATCCAATCAAAGTGATGAATCACTTTGAATGATACCCGTTTCGAAAGTTCATGAACGAGTTTGACATACGCAATATTTTGCGTGGCAACCTGATTCATGACGTGCTCTAAAAATGGGCTAGTCGGACGAACTCGATACACATGAACGTTTCCGTGTCGTTCGTATTCCGGTAACTCATCGTGATACGGCGTCAGCACATAGACGGTTTCTCCCTCATTTGCTCTCGCCTCCACTTCCTCGACGACACGATGACCAAGTCCACCGACGATATGACCGTGATATTCGGGTGTCAGCATAAGAATTGCCGACTCTTCTGCATCTCGTTCAGTCGTCACGTAATAGTCGTGCGGGGAGAGGAATGAATCGACATCAAGATCTTCGTCTTGAAGGAATGGATACGCCGCATAATGATCATCGAGCAACTTGTTCGAGACAGTGCCTTGATAAAGCGCCGTTTCAAGTTCGGCGAAGAGTCGTGTATGCTCTCTGAAGCGTTCAGCCGCATACTGTGCTGTCGTTTGCCCATCTAAGATAAACGCCCAGTCACTCGATACAGCCAACACATAATGGCGAATCAATTGCTTTAACGCACGATTCGTCAAATCCGATTGATCACGATAATCTGCTACGTCTTTGACGAGTTGCATCTCCATCATATGCAGGTGACGGAGCATCCATTCATTTCGTTCATTAATCCAAACTTCACCGTAGCCTTTTCGTCCCCATGTGTTCATGGAAACATGGACGGTTTGTAAATCTTTGAAGTGACGCTCAAGAAAGATTGCTGGCGTGATCGTTTCGATTCCAAATTCTTCGAGTCGCTCTGCGACTTTCCCAAGAAATTCAGGACCTTCAAACCACCAGTGGCCAAACAATTCCGCATCGAACGGTGCTGTGACCAAGAACGGTGGGAACGTTTGTCCGCCATGTGCCTCCAGGTGCCCTTCTAACGTTTGAGCGAAGTCTGTCGCATGGTTCTCGATTTGATGTTCAGCCCACTCACGTACATAAAAGTCTTTTTGATCGGTGTCACCTGTGATGCGGTGCATTTTTAATCCTGTGTCGAATCGAATGCCTTCCGGATGCATGAACGATTGAATATAGTCCCAATCTCGGTCGTAGGCCAAATCTCGATAAAACTCTCGATAGTCAGGGTGACCTGGATATCCAATCATCGAACTCCAGATTTTACCCGAGATGATTTGGTCTCGTGGGAACAATGCGACACCGTGTGGAGAATAGACCGGAGCACCAATGCCTTTTTCAGGAGTCGGGTCCGCATCGAGCAATGCATGTTCATCGACAAACGTGTATCGAATCCCTTCTTCGTAAAGAATTCGGTCCACGCCTGGTGTATATGCACACTCTGGCAACCAAATCCCTGTCGGACGGAACCCGTAGTGACGTTCGAAACAGTTGAGACCTGTCCGAATTTCAGCCCGTGCCGCCTGCTCCGTGAAGAGATGTGGGTTGAAGCCGTGGGTCGCCGTACAAGTCACCATGTCGATATATCCCGCTTCACGATATGTACGGAACGCTTCATTCAAGTTTTTATTCCAATGAAGGAACGTATTTTTCAAGTCGTGATAACGCTGTTCATAGAAATGTAACGTCGACGTCTCCTCGTCCGTTCTTCCCTCTGAGAGTTCTAACGCAATCAATTCGAGCATCTCATCGATGTGCTCGACATATCGGTCTTGGATGAGCGGGTCTGCGAGCATTTCCACCACTGGTGGCGAAATACTGACTGTCCAATGCAATGGCCGCTTCAAGCGGTCAACTTGCCAAAGAATTGGAATATATGTTTCTGAGATGGCTTCATACACCCATCTTTCTTCTAATCGGTGCTTCTCTTCATGCCTAACGTACGGTAAATGAGCATGAAGGACGAGTGAAAAGTATCCTGGTTTCATGTAAGAATGTCCTCCTTAACGTACGTGACGATATGCCGCATATTTTGGTAATGTATCTAATAACTCAGGAGAATCTACTTCCCCATACTGCCAACGTCTCACCGGTTCCGCAAAACGTCCGATGCCGGCTGGTTCTGCACGCGGTGTATCAAGCGGTGCTGATGCCACGATTGGTAAAAATTCTCCCTCCATCGTGCGAATCCCGAATTCGAACACATATGTCGTATTCGGATCGAGAGGACGAACGAACCAACTATTCGTCATTTCAGGTAGGTCGAACGTATATGAACGATTTGCATGACCGCTCGCATAATCCAATAAGGTCACGTCTAAAATACGGAATGCTTTCGGTAGCTCTTCCCATCGTCTCATAAACTGAAGCTCTAACGTCTCTTTGACCAAATCAGACACTTCCCAGCACACATAAACCGAGTTCGGTGATTGCACGACTGCATGTAAAAAGTCGACGTTGTATCGGTCTGGCAACTGCCAGTATCCTTCTGGTCCTTTCGTAAGAAGTGGCGATACGTTCACATCACTCGTTTCTTTCGCTGTGGCGACTTGTTTACGCGAAGTTGATCCTGGCGCTTTAGCTTTAGCTTTAGCTTTAGCTTTAGCTTTCTTATTGCTCTTTTGTTTCACAGGGACAACTTCCTCCACCTCTTGTTGCTGATTTCTCCATTTTCGCCATGCGTATTGGACTTTGCCAATCGGGACGTCTAGTTCTGCCGCAATCTGTTTCAACGTAAGTCCTTGTTGCTTCAAGGATACGATTTTCTCTTCCATCTCTGTATGGCTCCCTTCATGTAAAAATCCATGTAGACTAGTATTCGCTCATTCTTTATGAATTCCTGCCCAAAAAAATAAAGAACAACAGCACTGTTGTTCTTTACCACTAATCTTATTGATTCAAATCATAATGTTTCCCTTTTTCAAGAAAAATTAAATGTTCTCCGAAGTTTGTCACGTGATCGCCCATCCGTTCGAGATATCTAGCGATGTTTGAGAACTCGTATACATCGTTCGTTCCGACCGTCATTGCCGGAAGGGAACCGATGTATTGTTTAATCACCGTTAGATTGATTTCGTCAATCACACGGTCCATTTCATTGAGTTCACGGACACGACTCACTTCTCCTTTACGATACGCACGCGTCGCCAATTCGAGCATGTCAATCAACTGTTCAGCCATCTGTTTGAGTGGTTGAATGTCATGTAAATAAGGAACATGTTCAATTCGCGTCACAGCTTTGGCGATGTTCGTCGCGTAATCCGCAATGCGTTCTAAGTCCGTCGCCGATTTCATCGTTACAATCAGACGACGTAAGTCAGTCGCAACAGGCTGTTGCTTAGCAATCAATAAAATCGCTTCGTCGTTGATAGTTAATTCTAAATCATCTAGTTCATTGTCGTTGTCGATTACCGTTTGCGCCAACTCAAGATCATGTTTTTCTAACACTTCGATTGCCGTCGCCGTTTGTCGCATCGTCAAGTTTGCCAAACGGACTACTTTATCTTCTAATTCAGTTAATTTCGTATCAAAAAATGTGCGATTTTGTGCCATCAATCTAGTCTCCTCCTTAACCGAAACGGCCAGAAATATAGTCTTCCGTCCGTTTGTCAGATGGATTCGAGAAAATCTTATCTGTTACATCGAACTCGACAACTTCTCCATTTAAGAAGAAGGCCGTTTTATCCGAAACACGGGCAGCTTGTTGCATGTTATGCGTGACGATGATGATTGAGTACTGCTCTTTCAACTCTTGAACAAGTTCTTCCACTTTCAATGTAGAGATCGGGTCAAGGGCAGATGTCGGTTCATCCATCAAGATGACGTCAGGTTCGATTGCTAGCGTACGAGCGATACAGAGACGTTGCTGCTGTCCACCAGAAAGTCCGTATGCGTTTTCGTTCAGACGATCTTTCACTTCATCCCAAATAGCAGCGCCACGAAGTGAACGCTCAACGATCTCATCGAGTACTTTTTTATTTTTGATGCCATGCGTACGAGGACCGTACGCTACGTTATCGTATACCGATTTCGGGAACGGGTTCGGTTGCTGGAATACCATTCCGACCGACGTACGTAAATCTTCTACTTTATATCCACGACCGAAGATATTCCGACCATGATACAAGATTTCACCATTCGTCCGAACGGATGGAACGAGTTCTACCATACGATTCAACGTTTTAATGAATGTTGATTTCCCGCACCCAGATGGTCCAATGATTGCCGTGACTTCATTCTTTTTAATGTCGAGGTTGACGTCAATCAAAGCTTGATCTTCACCATACCATAAGTTCAAATTGTTAACGACATAAGCACTATCTTTTTTCATCTCAGTAGTTGTCGGTTCTGTCGTAGTTGTGTTCACGTTTTGATCTCCTTTATTGAGCTCTTGTTGTTTCATCATCTCGAGCTTCCTCCTCATTCATCTGCAAAAACGACTCAATGTCGGTTCGTATATTTGTTTCGGATATAAATCGCTACAGAGTTCATCGTAATGAGCATTGTCATGAGTACGATGATTCCTGCCGCGGCCAAGTTTTGGAACTCTGCTTGCGGTCGGCTCGTCCAGTTATATATCTGGATTGGGAGCGCCGTGAAGTCAGAGAAAATATTATTTGGTGTCGTTGAAATAAACGTTGCCGCACCGACCATGATGAGTGGTGCTGTCTCACCGATTGCACGAGAGACGGCGAGGATAATACCAGTAATGATCCCCGGCAACGCTGACGGTAAGACGACATTGAACGTGGTCTGCCACTTTGAAGCTCCCAGCGCTAAAGAGGCGTGTCGTAATTCCATTTTGACTGCCCGCAATGCTTCTTGTGACGCTACGATCACAATCGGTAAACTCATAAGACCAAGTGTCAAGGCACCCGCGATAACCGAGTTGCCTAATTCCATCACTCGGACGAATATCGTTAATCCGAGCAATCCGAAAACGATTGAAGGGACTCCGGCCAAGTTCGAAATATTAACTTCAATAAATGAAGTCATTCGATTTTTTGGCGCATATTCTTCTAGGTAAATCGCTGCACCAACACCGATAACGAACACCATTGGTACGATTAATAACATCAACCATACCGATCCGATTAATGCAGGATATAGCCCGGCATCCTCAGGACGACGTGACGGGAAGTTCCGCAAGAAATCGAGGTCGACCCAACCTGCCCCTTTTGAGACGATGTCATAAATCAAAGTCGACAAGACAAGAAGTGCAAACACAAGTCCTGCCAAAAAGACATACTTAAAAATTTCATTTAGTTGTAAACGGCGCTTGATTCTTTCAGACACCGTTTCACGATCCATCAGGTTCTTCGTATTCTTGAACTCACTGTTCGGTAAAGCCATATTAGTACTCCTCTCTGAAGCGGCGCGTCACCCAGTTTGCGAGCAAGTTCATCAACAGAGTGAAGACGAACAACAACGCACCGACCGCATAGATACTGTAATATTCGATTGTTCCGTAACCTGCGTCACCTTTTGCGATTTGAACGATATATGCTGTCATCGTCTGAATCGCATTGAGCGGATTGAACTCGAAGTTCGGCTGCGAACCACCCGCGATGGTAACAATCATCGTCTCACCGATCGCACGGCTCATTCCGAGAACGATCGAGGCAATGATTCCAGACGTCGCTGCAGGCATGACAACTTTTGTTGCCACTTCAAGGCGTGTCGCACCGAGACCGAGCGCACCATCCCGAATTTTCTTCGGCACCGCACTCATCGCATCTTCAGAGATGGAAGCAATCATCGGAATAATCATGATTCCGACGACAATTCCTGGACTAAGTGCATTGTAAATTTGAAGTCCCGGAATCAACGCTTGCAAAATCGGTGTGATGAATGACAACGCGAAGAAACCAAATACGATGGTCGGTACACCTGCCAACACCTCTAAGATCGGCTTTAGCACACGACGTGCCCGCTCTGAGGCATACTCACTCAAATAAATGGCAGACGCTAAGCCAAGCGGTACGGCAACAATCATCGCAATCACAGTAATTTGGAGCGTTCCCATGACAAGTGCCCATACCCCGAAGCGCTGATCTGCACTAAGCGGGTACCATTCTGTCGTTCCTAAAAATTCAGCGACCGGCACTCGTTCAAAGAACTTAAATAGCTCAAAGCCAAGTGTGAACGCAATTCCGACTGTCGTGACGACCGATACGAATGCGCTCAAGAATAATAAGAACGGCATGATTCTATCAAACACGTTCGTCGTACTATATTTCTTTTGTTTATTTTGTTCAATCATCTCTCGAATCGAGAGCTCTTTGTTTGGTTCATTCATCTCGTATATCGCTCCCTACCTCTTCATACTAGAAAGCATGGCGAGAAGGTGAGAGTTCCTCTCACCTTCTGCCACGTATCATCTTATTCTCCAGCGATTTCGTCGATCATCTTCGCGTTTTCATCGTAACGCGCTTGTTCCATACCGACATATCCAACTTCTTCAGCAAGTGCACCAGCATTTTCGTTCATGAAACGTGCGAAGTCTGCAACTTGCTCTTTGTCTTTCAACGATGCGTTGTTGACATACGTGTAAATTTCACGTGAAAGTGGGTATGAAAGGTCATTGATTGTTTCTGGTGTTGGTTCTACTCCTTCGACTGCCATGGCACGGAGCGTGTCTTGGTTCTCGATGTAGTATGCGAAACCGAAGAATCCGATTGCGCCTTCCGTTCCAGCAACACCTGTTACGAGGACGTTATCATCTTCTGACAATTGAGCGTCTTCACGAATGTCTGTATCGTCGAGAACGGCTTCATTGAAGAAGTCGAATGTTCCTGAATCTTTACCTGGTGAGAAGAATGAGATCTCTTCATCTGGCCAGTCCGAGCGAACGTCTTTCCACGTTTTCACGCTAGTGTCTGTCCACATTTTGTTCAATTCTTCAATCGTGATATCTTGTGCCCAATCGTTTGCTGGGTTGACAACGAGTGAAAGACCATCAAGTGCGACTGAGAGTTGTGTGAATTCCACACCATTTTTCTCCGCTTCAGCTGCTTCTTCTTCTTTGATTTCACGTGATGCGTTCGAGAAGTCTGTCTCTCCCGTCACGAAGCGTTTGAAGCCACCACCCGTACCAGAGACACCGACCGTCACTTCAACTTCTGGTTGTTCAGCTGAATATTCTTCTGCGACTGCTTCCATGATTGGGAATACAGTTGATGATCCGTCCATGACGACTTTTCCTGATAGCGCATCGCCTTCAGCAGCGCCACTTCCTTCTTCATTGTTCCCACAGGCTGCACCTACGAGTGCGACCGAAGTGATTGAAGCGAATAAAGCTGATTTTTTCATCCAAGACATTTGTGACGTCCTCCTTGAGTTTGCTTTGATTTTTGTTGTGGATCTGTTGTTCTGTCCTACAATTAATATCCTAATGAACTTCTATTAACGAGAAATAAACGGAACGTAAAAGAATTGTAAAGACAAAAAAAGAAGTCACCGAAGTGACTCCTTTCATTGAAGCATTGCATTCACATCTTCTAAGTTAAAGTAAGCTTTCATAATATCGTGCGCGACCCGCGTGTTGATTCCTTCCGCCATAAGTCCAGGCATGATGATCGCCCATGCGATTTCGGGGTCATCATACGGTGCCCAGCCAACATGGTTCGAGTTAAACGTCTCAATCGGCTTCCCGCTTGCGTCTCGTTTCGCTCGGCCATCTTCGTCTTCAGCGATGGCCTCTGCCGTTCCTGTCTTCCCGGCCGCAGTCATCCCTGTCTGTTGCAAAATCCGAGATGAACCCGATGCAGATTCAACCCCTTGACGGTATCCTTCACGAACACGTTCGATATACTCGTCTTGAATATCGACTTTATTCAACGCGTTCGGTTGGAACGTGCTGACGACTTGTTTATTGTTTTCATCGAGCGAACCCGGCTCAATGATTTCTTTCAGTAAATGTGGCTGAATGCGATAACCACCATTTGCTAACGTAGACGTATATTGTGCCAATTGGATTGGCGTGTACGAGATATACTGTCCGATCGACATATCCATGAGAAGCGTGACACGGTCGGGAACGCTACGGAATCCAGTCGACTCGAATGGTAAATCAATTCCCGTCTCGATTCCGAGTCCGAACTGTTTATAGTAATGTTCCATCGTTTCAAATGCCTGTGTGACGTTTTCCCCGACAATTTGTCCGGTCGAATAATAGTCAGCCAAACGTAATGCGATTTGGAACATATAAATGTTTGACGACATCGCAAGTGCATCTAAATCGTTTATGTTCCCCATGTTACGGTAAGAAGCTTTGGTCGACGATCCGATTTTAATCGGCGCGTCATAAATATATTCTCCCGGCTCAACGACGCCTTCTTCAAATCCATAAGCGACCGTCGCCCCTTTGATGGTTGACCCGATTTGGCTGGCACGGAGTACGGTCCCTGTCGAGACATCTTTGAACTCATTCGTCTCTAAATCAAGCTCTTGCCCTGACAAAGCGAGTAGTTCACCCGTTTGCGGGTTCATGACGACAGCGAACGCGCGGTCGAAATGAGGACTTCCCGAACGCCCGGCCCGAATAGCCTTCTTCAATATCTCGTCGACTTCTTTTTGGAATTCGATATCAGTCGACAAAACGATATCTTTACCCGGGTTCCCGCTCACGCGAGTTGGTTCCCCGACCGGTTCACCTTTATACGTTGTGAACACATCGTATGCAGGCGTCCCGCGAAGGACGTCTTCATATTGTTGCTCTAAGTAGGACGTCCCGACACGGTCGTTCAGTCCATATCCTTTCGCCTGATAAGAAGCTCGTTGTTCGGCCGGGATTTGACGATAGCTTCCTAAGAAGCTTCTGAACGTCTCATCGAACGGATAGTCCCGTTGATAGTATGGCTCGACGCTCACGCCTGGTAACATTTCTAAGTTTTCTTCAATGACCGCCATCTCTTTTGGGCTTGCGCCGATTTTGATGACTTGTGGGTCGAGGGCATAGCCGCTCTCCATATTATGTTTGATCGCGATGATTTCTTCTGTCGCATCATCGAACG
This sequence comes from Exiguobacterium sp. USCH10, assembly GCF_037619445.1. Classification (GTDB taxonomy): domain Bacteria; phylum Bacillota; class Bacilli; order Exiguobacteriales; family Exiguobacteriaceae; genus Exiguobacterium; species Exiguobacterium aestuarii_A. The sequence continues at coordinate 271,960 of NZ_JAQPZO010000002.1, forward strand.
TGATCTCTTCTTCTGTGATGGAGTCGAGTAAGAGCCGGTCTACGTCTTGGTTGGACAATGCAGCCCGCTCGTCTTCCGGTAACTCCTCTAACAATGCTTGCGTACGTTCTTGAGCGAGTTCTGGATTCGTTGCAATCCAGTAATCCTTGCGGTCACGTTCCGTCATTTTGCGATCTTCTTTCGGAATATCGACGATTTCCGACAACTTTTTGGCGACATCTAAGCGTTCATCCGCTTTCGTCACTTGCGAACGACGGTACATGATCGAGTAGTTTGAAATCGTATCCGCAAGCACTTGACCGTTACGGTCATAAATCTTCCCTCGTGGTACCTCGTATTTAATCTTACTCGACTCAGTTTTTTGAACTTCACGTGCAATCAATTCCCCATTCACAATTTGAACGACGCCTAATCGAAAGATTAGCGTTGCAAATAGAACGAAGACGATGAAAAATAACAAATTTAAACGTAACGGTAAGTGGTTTCGCCGTTTCTTCGGCACTTTTACACGATTTTTTGCCAAGTCCGTTATCTCCTTCCACAATCGATTCCTTCTATAGTATAGCGTACACGGTCATCTACTATTTTGTCCGTTTTTCACTATATCATAATTTGTTTACAAATTAATGAAAGACACAAAAAAACCCGAGACTCTATGAAGAATCCCGGGACAAACGACTTATTTTGCGTCAGCGTACAATTTCGCAACATAATCCCAGTCGATGACGTGGAAGAATGCATTGATATAGTCAGGACGACGGTTTTGGTAGTTCAAGTAGTAAGCGTGCTCCCAAACGTCAAGTCCGAGGATTGGCGTAACACCTTCCATGATCGGTGAATCTTGGTTTGGTGTAGACGTCACTTCAAGTTTGCCGTTCTTCACGACGAGCCATGCCCATCCTGAACCGAAACGAGTAGTTGCAGCTTTTGTGAACTCGTCTTTGAATGCATCAAAGCTACCGAACGACTCGTCGATTGCAGCAGCGAGATCGCCAGAAGGTGTCCCGTTCTCGTTTTTCTTCAAGAGTTTCCAGAAGAACGAGTGGTTCCAGTGACCGCCACCATTGTTACGGACAGCAGTTTGAATGTCAGCAGGAAGCGAATCGATTTTTTGAAGCAAGTCTTCGAGTGAAGAGTACTCCACGTCTTTTCCTTCGAGTGCATTGTTTACGTTTGTGACGTAAGTGTTGTGGTGTTTCGTGTGGTGGATTTCCATCGTGCGTGCGTCAATGTGTGGTTCGAGTGCATCATATGCGTAATCAAGTTGTGGTAATTCAAATTTAGCCATTACTAAAATCCCCCTTAAAAGTGTTTTGAACAACGTTCGTTATAAATGTAACAGATTTGTGACGGTCGACTCAATTGTAATGCCTCACTCTACATCTTCTTCTGGTAACGCCCAGACCGAAATAGATCCCGCCGCCACTTTAAATACCCCAAATCCTTCCTCATCAATCTCAATTTTATCTTCTCGAGTATTCGTCAAGTCGACCCATGTTTCGCCAGCTCGCTCTTCCCCGACGAACATTCGCTTTTCAGCCTCGTCCGAAGTTGAGATGAGAACGGCACATCCTGAACGCTCGATCTCCTCTACACCTTTGCGTACCCAGCCGATGACGTTTGCATCATCGAAGTAATCATCCTGTTCCCCGTAAGCTTTTTCCCGACGGGCATAAAGAAGTGTATCAATGGCAAGTTTCATCCCATCAGTCGGGTGAGGGCCGTCGATGCCGTAGTAATCCCCATAGAAGACACATGGATAGCCATCTTTACGTAGCAAAACGAGACCGTATGCGATTTGCTTGAACCAATCTTTTACCCATGACTCTAGTGCCTCTTCAGGTTGTGAATCGTGATTGTCTACAAACGTCACTGAATGAAGTGGGTGTGACTGGACGAGCGTATCATCAAAAATGGTGCGCATATCGAATGCGGCCCCTTCCTCTGACGCCTGATGTAATTTATAGTGGAGCGGAACATCGAATAGATCGACATGGTAATCGATGTTATCAAGAAATTCACGGCATGCGTCAAGATCAGACTTCCAGAACTCTCCGACGAAATAGAATTGATCGCCTTTCTCTTCACGCATCGTTTGACTGAACTCTTTCACGAAGTCATAGTTGATGTGTTTGATTGCATCCAATCGGAATCCGTCACATTTCGTTTCCTCAATGAACCATTTACCCCAGCTCAACACTTCTTCCCGAACTTCAGGATGATGATAATCGATGTTTGCGAACATCAAATAGTCATAGACACCGAATTCGTCATCGACATTGTCGTTCCATCTTTTATTCTCTCCAACGATAAAGAAGATGCCAGAACGGTCTGTCGCTGCATCATAGTCGGTGCCGTTAAAATGTGTGAAGTCCCATTTAAATGTAGAATACTTCCCATCACGAGCTTCATAATCAAACTTCGTCCATCCTTCGATTTCAAAAGGCTCGTCAGACAGCACTTTCGTGCGATCATTTTGATCCACTTCGAGCACGTCAAACTTCTCGGTGGCATCCGCGCCTGCTTTATGGTTCATGACGACGTCCATATAAATTTGCATCCCTAGCTCTTGCTGACAAAAAGTTGTCGCTTCAAGAAGCTCTTTTTTTGTTCCGTATTTCGTGGCAATCGATCCTTTTTGATCGAACTCACCTAAATCGTATAAGTCATAGATGCCATAGCCTGTGTCTTCACCGCTTTGCCCTTTTGTGACAGGTGGTAACCAAAGCGCCGTAATTCCAGCTTTATTTAAATCTTCAGCTCTCTCTTTTAACCGCTTCCAATGTTTTTGATCCGCTTCGACATGCCATTCAAAAAACTGCATCATGGTGTGATTTCGTTCCATTTTGTCCGCCTCATTTCATATTTTTCAAAAAACAAAATGCTAACGACTATTTACCCACGAAATTTAGATTGAAAACAAAAAAACAACTTTCACAAAATGAAAGTTGTTTCAAATGGACCCTGTAGGACTTGAACCTACGACCGGACGGTTATGAGCCGTCTGCTCTAACCAGCTGAGCTAAGGGTCCTTATAAGTAGCGGCGGAGGGAGTCGAACCCACGACCTCACGGGTATGAACCGTACGCTCTAGCCAGCTGAGCTACACCGCCATGTTGTTATACAGTAATAATATACTGAATATGCTCCATACTGTCAAGGGAAATTCCTTTCCATTGAAAAGAAAAGCACTCCAACGTGTAGTTGGAGTGCTTCATCTTTATACAGTCACTTCGTTTGCATCTTCGAGCGTGATTTCTGTGATGTTCATGGCATGGTCACCGATGCGCTCAAGGTTTGAGAGCATGTCGACGAAGAACATACCTGCTTGTCCATCACAAGCACCCGTGTTCAAACGAACAACGTGGTTTTTGCGGAATTGACGTTCGAGCATGTCGAGCTTCGCTTCCATTTCGATGACTTTACGTGCTTCGACCATGTCACCGCTTGCTAACGTCTGAAGTGATTTCTCTAACGTTTCGCGTGTGAGGTCATACATTTCAGTCAATTCTTTTTGAGCATCTGCTGAAAGTGTCACTTTTGTAGCTGTCTTATAGTCAATCAACTCAATGATGTTTTCAACGTGGTCACCGATTCGTTCGATATCGTTGATCGCATGCATGAGCGTCTTGTGCTCTTGTGATTCTTGCTCTGTCAAATCAACCGCAGCTAATTTGACGAGGTAATCTGTGATTTTCGCATTCAACGAGTTTAACGCTTCTTCGATATGCGCAGACTTTTCAGAGTGTTTTTTATCTCCTGTTGTCAAATAGTTACGCGCTTCGTCGAGACCCAGTTTTGCGAAATCGCCCATGCGGATGACTTCATATTTTGCTTGCTCCACTGCAATCGAAGGAGATTGCTGAATGAAGATTGGGTCCAAGTGCTGTGCTTTCGTATCGACGATTGAATCCTCACCAGGCACCAATTTCGTCACGATCCAAGCAATCGTTCCAATGAACCAGAACTGAATCAACGTGTTGACGATGTTAAACGTACCGTGAGCGAATGCAATTTGCATCTTGTCTTCAATTGCCAAGAAGTCTGTAATCCAATAAATATAGTTTGTGAACGGAATCAACAAGATCATGAAGATCGTCGTTCCGATTAAGTTAAAGATAACGTGTGCTGCAGCTGCGCGACGTGCGGCAACCGATGCACCGATTGATGCTAAAATGGCAGTGATCGTCGTACCAATGTTGTCACCAAACAATACTGGAAGAGCAGCATCCAACTCGATTGAACCACCTGCATATAGCTCTTGCAAAATTCCGATTGTTGCAGAAGATGACTGGACGATGACTGTAAATACAGTACCGACGATGACACCGAGGAACGGATTGTCACTCATTGACTGCGTCAAGTCGATGAAATACTCACTTGAGCGGAGCGGACGCATGCCGTCTCCCATCAACTCAAGACCGTAGAACAATGCACCAAGTCCAAAGATGACTTGTCCAAGATGTTGGAAACGCTCTTTCTTAAAGAAGAAGAGTAAGACTGCACCGATTGCAATCATCGGGAGTGAATACTCACCGACATCGAATCCGATGATAAATGCCGTCACCGTTGTACCGATGTTTGCCCCCATGATGACCCCGATTGCTTGACGAAGTGTCATGAAGCCGGCGCTAACAAGTCCGACCGTAATAACGGTTGTACCTGAAGAAGATTGAATCAATACAGTAACGATAATCCCGGCGAGTACACCAAGGAATGGATTCGTTGTATACTTATCTAGGATGTCACGCAGGCGATTCCCTGCAGACTTTTGGAGTCCGTCTCCCATCGATTTGATCCCGAAGAGGAAGATCCCTAGACCTCCAAAAAACATGAATAACATTTCTTGCAAATTGTATTCCACGATTTTTGTACTCCTTTTAATTAAGAATTGGTTGGATTTGCTTGGTTTTTAATGCCCTACTCATTATGCCTTCATCGGCATCTTCATGTAAACACGTTTTATGTAAAAGTTTTATTAAAACACTGTACTATTTTTATCGTTTTTACGGATGTTGTAATATAACAGATTGGAGTTTTTAGCATGTTGTCTACCATTTTCACGTTTATTCGAACGAGCGTAGTGCCATCAAAACGAGCCCTTCGCCTCCGCCTCGCTCCGCTTCACGCCTATATGGGAGCCACTTTTGTATTGACGCTACTCATTACCATCTTGGACTTTATTGTGATCCGCCCTGACTTTTTCATTCCGATGTGGCTCTTCTTACACGGGTTCGCCATCTTCTTTTTCTATTTAATTTGGGTCGCCTTCATGGCTTTATATGTTCAATTATTTACAAGAGTCTATTCTAAAAACATGTGGGCTTACCGCCAAGCTTGGCCATACGCAGTGTCGATGACACTCGTTCCAACGATTTTATTAGTGATTTTGTATCACATGAACCCTTCATTGATATCGATTGGCTTTGTGATTGGACTTGGATATATCACCTATCCATTAACAAAAGTACCTCAAAAAAAACAACGACGAGCGTCTTCGTGAACGCTCGTCGTTGTTTTTTATTTTGGTGAAAGATCCTCAAGCGTTCGATTTAACGCCTCGCTTTGGCCTTCTAAATCTGCGCCTGCAGATCGTAAGGCAGATTGAACGTGTGACCACCGATTGACTCCCTCGCTCAGCTCTCCTAATTTTTGTTCAAGTAACGAACTGATTTCTCGTAGTTGCTCATTTGATTCGATTAAGTGTAAAAGCTGTCTAACTGTGTGTGAGGTATGATCCGTAATGGTTTGAAACTCACCTAACTGCACTTTGATTTCGTGATCGATCGTTCCAATTCCACTCTCTACTCGTGAAACAGCATCTTTTAATCCATGTACTTGATTGATAAAGTCATTGACTTCCCCTAATAAGTCCTTTCGCTCCTCGTTCAGCGCTTCGATTGCATGTACCGCGAGAAGTGTCGCTTCATTTGTCATTTTCGCTAAGTTCCCCACCTCACTGGCAACAACAGCAAATCCTTTCCCATGCTCGCCCGCTCTTGCCGCTTCGATTGATGCGTTTAGCGATAGCATCTTTGTGGCTGCCGAAACCGAGAGGATACTCTTCAGCGCTTCATCGGCTTTTGACGAGTTGGCTTCGCTTTCGATTAGTTTTTGCTGAATATTCCCCACTTGGTGTTCAACATACTCACTTGCGTTTTTGACAGAAGAAAATGTTTCAAGTTCATCATGTAAAATGGATTTCAAGCGATTCCCTCGCTCATCGACACTGTCCATTTGACGTCCAAGCATTTCGATTTGTTTGGTCACTTCCTTCATTTTTGATGTAGAGTCGCTCGTTACCATCTGATACGAATCACTCGTATGTTCTACAGTGGTTGCGACTTCTTGGAACTGTTCCACTTGATGATGACTATTCATCAATTCCCGTTTAAAGACAGGAAGACTTTGATGGAAGGCATTTGCCGTCTTCCCCATCATTTCCATAGATTGATTCCATAAATGAATGAATATATTGAACTCAGTTTCGAGAATATGAATCTCCTTTGATTTTGCTCCGAGCGACACATCATCGAATCGGCGCGATTCTACGGCATGACGCAATGAATTGGCAAGTATACTCAACGGTCTGACTTCGCGCTGAATCAATCGTGTAAATAGGATTGCCATCCCGATCATCGAAATCAATAAGATATAAATGATCAATCGTCGTAGCTCATTCATCGGACCAAGTGTCGATTCTTTCGTTACGACGAGAACATAATCCGCTTTCAACTCAGGAATGGAGATAGATGCCATTAAGTATCGCTCCGTTTCTGTCACTTCCGGTTTCGTCTTCGATGCGACTTTCTCCAGGGTTTCTGTTCTCTCCATCCCTTTTGGTCCACTCAATTGCTCAATAGACTGTCCACGCACTAAAAATTGTGCGGCTTCGAATTCATCCCCCGATAAGATAGAAGCTTGTTGCATATAGGTGGATTTGAGTGAACGGTTTAGTTGCTTGTCGTTTGCAACGTACGCACTATAAGATGTCTTCACCGATTCGCGCATGACCGTAACTTCTCGCATGAGACGTTGTTCGATTTCTGCGGATAATAATTGTTCAGATTTCAGGGCGAACCAACTGAAGGTTGTGATAAAGACAAGTAAAATAATCGGCATGAGTGTCCATTGAAGACGGTGTGCCATTTTTAAATGACGATTCGGTCGATTATTTCGTCGCGTTTTCTTCCTTCGATTCCGTTTGAAGCTCCATTTCATATAACGCCACCTCTTTTTTTATTCTCGTCTATATATCGGTCCTGAGACGGTGGAAAATTATGAAGTAGATGTTAAGATAACGTTAGAGTTTGTAAAGAGCACACATCCGTTACGCATCCTAGATGCTTTTTCACATTCTTTTCGTTATGATAATGAAGAAACCTTATTTTCTTAAATCGATTGGAATCTTTCCAAAAGAAGGAGATTACGTATATGTCAGAAATTTTGCATCGTTCATTAACTCGTCCGATTCGCGTCGGTAATTTGATTATCGGGGGATCGAATGAAGTCGTCATTCAATCAATGACTACAACAAAAACTCACGACGTCGAGGCGACAGTCGCCGAGATTAAGCGTCTAGAAGAGGCTGGGTGTCAAGTTGTTCGCGTGGCATGTCCAGACGAACGTGCAGCTGACGCACTCGCTGAAATCAAGAGCCGCATTAACATCCCTCTCGTTGTCGATATTCACTTCGACTACAAGCTTGCCTTAAAAGCCATCGAAAGTGGCGTCGATAAAATCCGGATCAATCCAGGTAACATCGGTCGCCGTGAAAAAGTAGAAGCTGTCGTAAACGCAGCGAAAGCAAAAGGAATTCCGATTCGAATCGGGGTCAATGCCGGGTCACTCGAGAAACAATTCCTTGAAAAGTATGGTTACCCGACTGCACAAGGAATGGTCGAGAGTGCGATGCACCACGTGAAAATTCTCGAAGATCTCGGATTCTATAACACAATCATTTCACTCAAAGCTTCTGACGTGAACTTGGCGCTTGAAGCGTATACGCTCGCTGCGAAGACGTTTGATTACCCGCTCCATGTCGGGATCACAGAATCAGGTCCACTTTTCTCTGGTTCACTTAAATCAGCAGCTGGGCTTGGCGCGATCCTCTCACTCGGAATCGGTTCAACGGTTCGTGTCTCTCTTTCAGATGACCCAGTCGAAGAGGTAAAAGTTGCGAAAGAAGTGCTCAAGTCATTTGGTCTTGCTGCAAATGCCGCAACATTGATCTCTTGTCCGACGTGTGGTCGAATCGAAATCGATTTGATCTCGATCGCGAAAGAAGTAGAGGAATACATCCAAAACATTAACGTCAACATTAAAGTTGCTGTTCTCGGTTGCGCGGTAAACGGTCCTGGTGAAGCCCGTGAGGCCGACATCGGGATCGCCGGTGCCCGCAATGAAGGTCTTCTTTTCCGCCACGGTAAGATTATCCGTAAAGTTCCTGAAGCCACGATGGTTGAGGAATTGAAAAAAGAAATCGACGCGATTGCTGCTGAGAAGATGGCTGAACGCGAGCGTGAAGAACAAGAGCTTGCTAATCAATCAAATTAATGAATCACCTTACCCGCACGGTTGCAACCGTGCGGGTTTTTGATAGAATAGAGGGCATGTGAGGAGGAGTGATGAGATGCGAATCGGTATTGATTTAGATGGGACCGTAACAGACCCTAGAAGTTGCTTTATATATATGAATGAATCACTTGGTTACTCCATTGACTATCATCGTGCGACAGAGTATGAGCTGCATACGTACACCACGATGAAACAGCATGAGTTTTGGAAGTTTATGATTGAAGAAGGACATGAGGAAGCAATCTATCGTCGTTCCCTTCCCCATTCCGATGTATTGGACGTATTATGGGAGTTGAAACAACAACATCACCTTCACTACGTCACTGCAAGGAGCGAAGCGGTTCGTCCTGTTACAGAAGAATGGATTACGAGTCACCGACTTCCACTCGATTCGCTCGTGATGACCGGATCACACGATAAAATCAATGTCGTCAAAGACTTGTCACTCGAATTATTCATGGAGGACCGTTATGAGAATGCGGTATCCATCCACGAAGAAACGTCTATCCCCGTCCTATTGTTCGATGCACCTTACAATCGGAAAGCACTGCCTAAAGGTGTGACACGCATCTCAACATGGCGTGAGGCACATCACCAGATTGCGCATATCGAAAAACAAATGGTTCTTAACCAACGCTAAAAGGCAATCCCGTTCAGCTAACGGGATTGCCTTTTTTAATTAGATGCGGCCGAGTTCTTCAATCACGTCACTTGCGAGTACACTTGCTGGATGAATCGTTTGACTGATCGATTTAGCTGCGAGCGCATGCCAAAGGACTGCTTGTTCATTTGGTGACCATGACCCACCTTCTCTCGCCCATAATGCGAGCAAAATTCCTGTCAACACGTCGCCGCTCCCTCCTTTGGCTAAGGCAGAGGCTTCCACTGTATTGACCGCGCCTGTTCCATCGGGTGCCACGATAAGGGTATACGTCCCTTTTAAAATCAGGTGGACACGGTGCTCTATTGCAAATTCGGCAGCAATGGTGAAACGGTCACTTTCAATCTCTTCAACTGATCGACCTGTCAATTTAGAAAATTCACCAGGGTGCGGCGTGAGGATGAGCGGTCCTCGTGCTTCAAGTCGCTTCGTCGATAGTGCACCCGCGTCAACGATGACGGGGCACGATTGCCGAGTCACTTGTTGCCAAATCAAGTCCAAACCCTCACCTTCCACCATTCCAGGACCGATTGCAATCGCGTCGTATGTTTTTTCCAAGAGATCCGTATGCTGGTCGTACATCGCTTCAGGTAACGTCGAAATGAGAGGACTCGCCTCCCTTGGGATTGAGAGGTTTAACAAGCCAATCCCGGAGCGAAGTGCTGCGCGGCCCGCCATAAATGGGGCTCCGAGGAGATGACGACTTCCCCCAATCAATATGCCGTGCCCATAATCCGTTTTATGACTGAATCGGTCTCTCTCTAAAAGCGATTGATCAAAATCAGATTCGGTCAATACGTTCCAGTCCGATGTATGCGGGAGCCCGATATCGATTCGTTCGAGCTGTCCAAAATAAGGTGCAGTGCGGTTTAAAAAAGCTGTCCGCTTATAGCCATGTAAAGAATAAGTATAGGTCGCCTGAACAGCCAGGCCATCAAACTTACGAGCGTGGTCACTCGGCATACCGGAAGGAATGTCAATCGACAACACCTCTGCCGATTGTTCATTGATCCATTCAATGACATCTCTCGCTTTTCCTGAAACGGGTCCTGAGAGTCCGACACCGAACAACGCATCGATGATGATGTCCGTAGTAATCGGTTGCTCAATAATTTGAACGAATGATGCCGCATAAGTCGCGTGCGTCGATGCCGCCTCCGATTTACTTTCACCGAGTGGTGACCAAACGCTCACGTTGTGACCTTTCACCGCAAGTTCCCTCGCGACAACCCATCCATCTCCGCCGTTATTGCCTTTTCCACAAATCACTAGAATTGTTGAAGAGGAATCTATCTGCATCTTCGGCACGATTGCCGAAGCCGCTCGTTCCATCAATACTGTCTCGGGCATCCCGTTTTGACTGGCGGTTTGATCGATCTGTTTGATTTCTTTCGCTGTGTAAATCATCTGACTTCCCCCTTTCGATACAAAAAAGGGATTGAATCAATTCAATCCCTTTTGCTTACATTCTTTACAATACCCGTATATCTCAAATTTATGATCGACCACTTCAAATTCAGGATCCACTGTCTCTACAAAACGCATCGGACACAAATCGAGTAGCTTTGTCTTTCCGCAACTTCGACAAATCAAATGGTGATGATGGTGCGAAGCGCTACATGTGACGCGAAACGACTTTTCGCCTTCAAGCTCTGTCGCTTCGAGTAGCCCTTCCTCAGCGAAAGATTTGAGGTTTCGATAAACCGTATCAAAACTCATCGTCGGATGCTTATCCCGCATATATTCCAGTACGTCTTTAGCACTGACGTAGCGATCTTCTTCAGAGAGAAAGGCGTACATCTCAAGACGTTTCGGCGTAACTTTTAAAGAAGATGCACGAAGACGATTCAATTGTTCAGTCTCATTCATGTTGTACCTCCTTTATCCTGAAACTCATCACTTTCTCAAGAATCATGACACCCGCCAAGATACCGACCGCGATCAACACGATGACCCCACCTGGTGCGACATCAAGGTCGTAAGCAAGGACGAGTCCACCGATTGTCGCAACTTCACCAAAGATGATGGACCAAAGGATTGTCTGTTTGAAACTTGAGGTGAAACGTAACGCCGCTGCGACAGGTAGCGTAATCAAACTTGATACGAGAAGCGTGCCGACGATTCGCATACTGACAGCGATGACAAGTGCCACAATGAACATGAATAACATATGGAGCATTGTGCTCGGAAGTCCTGAGACTTTCGCTTGTTCTTCATCAAATGACAAGAACAGTAACTGTTTATAGAAGATAAAGATCACAAGGACCGTTAAGATCGCCACACTGACAATCAAGGTGATATCTGACTGACTCACTGCGGAGATTGATCCGAATAATAACGTCGACAAATCCACGGAGAATCCTCTTGAGAGCGAGATGAAAATAGCGCTCAGTCCCATCCCAGCTGACATCATGATGGGAATCGATAATTCTTGAAAGTGAACATATTTACTTCGTAACCAGTTGAGTCCGAGCGCCGCTAATACCGAAATCAACGTTCCCATATAGAGAGGATTGAGATCAGCGAATAAGGCGATGTATTGCCCGAGAAATAAGCTGAATGAAATACCGGCAAGCGTCATATGTGACAGGGCATCGGCAATCAAACTCATTCGTCTAACGACGATAAACGAGCCGATGAGCGGTGCTGTAAAACCAATGACAAGCGCTGCAATGAACGCATAACGTAGAAAACTGTATGTCCATAAGTCTGCAATCATGTTGTACCCTCATGGACAAGCACTTTCACGGGATATGGTTTAATGGATGACGCCAGTTCACCGAGCTCGCTATATTCTCGAAGACCACAATTACATGCCAAACGCCCATGGTCGAGATGGACGACTTTCGTAACGAGGTCCGTCACGACGTTTAAATCGTGGGTGACGAGGACGAATGTACACGTCGTATGTTCCCTGAGCATATGCAGCACTTCATAAAAGTCCTGTAAGTGTTTCTGGTCCACACCAACCGTGGGCTCGTCTAAAATCAATAAGTCAGGTTGATTGACCATCGCCCGAGCGATAAAGACGCGTTGTTGTTGACCTCCTGACAAGTCCCCGATTTTACGATGGCGGAACTGCCACATGTTGACCGTCTCAAGCGCATTTTGAATCGCTGCCTGGTCCTCCATTTTTAGACGCTTGAATAAACCGAGGCGGCCATATCTCCCCATCGCCACGACTTCTTCAACGGTTACCGGGAATCCCGAGTTAAATGAGGCCGCTTTTTGGGAAACGTAACTGATACGAGACTTGTCTTTAAACTGCGAAATTGGCTTGCCGAACAGTTCAACGGATCCTTGTTGTGGTTGTAGTAAACCAAGAATCGTTCGAATCAATGTCGACTTCCCAGAACCATTTTCTCCAACGATGGCGACGAAGTCCCCTTGTCGAATATCAATCGAAACGTTTTGTAATGCCGGCGTCCCATCATAGTAATAAGACACATCGTTTAATTTGACGACGGATGCTGTCATCTAATCCCTTCTCTCATTATATAAATCGTAATCATTTCTACTTTCTAGGCGTTTGTATTATACAGAATATCCGACACGCCTTCAAGCAAGACCGTTTTCGCTAATCTAAATGTTTAAAAATCACGTAAATCATATGTTCGTCCAAAACCTTGTCGATTACACTAAGGATATGAAGGGGATGGTTTTATGGTAAAGAAACTGGCAGTCATTGATATCGGATCCAACTCGATTCGGAATGTCATCTTTGAAGTCAACGAGGAAGGACAATATTTCGAGCGCCTAAACGTGAAAGAAGTCGCTCGTTTATCTAGTCATATTAGTGACTCGAATGAAATGACAGAGGACGGAATCGCTGCTTTGATTGATACGCTACGCCATTTTAAAGAATTGAACGATTATCATATCGTTACAGATGTGCTTCCTGTCGCGACAGCGGCTATCCGAAATGCAAACAATTCGGATGATATCTTACAGCAAGTGAAAAACGCTACGGGTATGACGATTCGCTTGCTAAGTGATTATGAAGAAGCATTCTATGGGTACTCTGCCATTGTCAATTCGACGTATGTTGAAGACGGTTACTCTGTCGACATCGGTGGGGGATCGATGGAGGTCACCTATTTCCAGAATCGTGAGCTTGTCTTTTATCATAGCTTCCCGTTTGGTGCTGTCACCTTGACGAAAGAGTTCATGAAAGACGATACGATGACAAAAGACGAACGCAAAGCGTTGACCTCATACTTAAAGAAAGCATTTAAGGAAATCGAATGGTTAGAACCTCATGGTGTCCCACTTGTCGGCGTCGGAGGGACAGCACGTAACTTAGTTCGCGTCGAACAGACCATGTCGAATTTCCCACTTGAAGGAATCCATCAATATACGATTTCATCCGATCAACTCGAAGAAGTCGTGGATGAGCTCGTCGGCATGTCGAGCAAGCAACTCGGGCGAATGGATGGACTGTCAAAAGATCGGGTCGACATCATCGCCCCGGCTGTGACAGCAATCGGTGAGCTTGCGAAATATTTGAAAGTTCCGGAATTCACGATGAGCAATAACGGACTTCGAGAAGGATTGTTTTATGAGAACTATTTACATGGGCATGATAAAGTGCGGTTTGCTGATGTGAAAGAAGAAAGCTTTCGACATTTTGAAAAACAATATGATGTGAACCCGACCCGCCACCAACACTTGATTCGATTGGCTCGTCAGCTGTATACCGGACTGATTGAAGAGAAGGCCATCAAACCGAAACCGTTCGAGCCTGGTCTACTCGAGGGTGCTTGTCGTCTCGCCTATGTCGGCGAATATATCGACCATAACAATAAGAGCGATCACACATTCCATTTGATCACGACGAATGATTTCAAAGGGTTGAATAATGAAGACCGGCTCGCACTCGCGCTCGTTACTTCATTTAAATCAAAACGCGTGTTAGAACAACATATCGAGGCTTTTCCGAAGTGGTTTGACCACAAGTTGTTAAAGAGCCTCGAATTGCTCGGTTCGATTGTCAAACTTGTCGACGCGCTCGATTTGACCGAGCGTCAAATCGTCACGGACATCCACGTCTCTAGCTCAAAAGATGGTCTTATACTCTCACTTGATACGAACGGATCTGCCCGCTTTGAGTTGCAACGAAGCACTCGACACAAAAAGCACTTAGAACGCGCAATCGACCAATCGATTGAGATTGTCTTGAACGAGGAGGAATAAACATGCCCGACTACACGTACGAACATTTCAACAATCGGGAACTTAGCTGGCTCGACTTCAACGAGCGTGTCCTAGAAGAAGCGGTGGACGATCGAAATCCGCTCATGGAACGACTGAAGTTTCTAGCAATTTTCAGTTCAAACTTAGATGAGTTTTATATGGTTCGTGTCGGAGGTTTAAAAGATGAGGTGCTCGCGGGGTTTAATCGTCCGGAAGACAAGACCGGACTCACTCCGAAGCAACAGATTAAAGCCATCTCGATGCATGCTCAAGAACTTGTCGAGACACAATATGCGACGTATAAGAAAATCACGAAACAATTATCCAATCAAAACGTGCGCTTTTTGCGGACGAAACATTTGAACAAGACGCAACAAGACTTTGTGAAAGAGTATTTCCGGACGCATGTATTTCCTGTCCTCACCCCAATTGCGGTGGATGCCTATCGTCCATTCCCGATGCTGTTATCAAAATCATTAAATATTGCCGTTGAAATCGCTTCGAATGACGAAGGGAAAAAGCGACTCGCCCTCGTTCAAGTACCTTCTGTCCTACCCCGTTATCTTGAACTGCCTACAGATGACGAGGAACATACCGATTTGATTTTGCTCGAAGATTTGATCATTCAATTTATCGATTCCCTATTTAAAGGGTTTGTCGTCGAGTCGACGATGCCGTTCCGGATCACCCGTAACGCGGATATGCCTTTCCATGAGGAAGGGAGCCGCGATGTGTTGAAACAAATTGAAAAAGAGCTGAAAAAACGTCGCTATGGGGTCGCCATCCGGCTCGAAGTGCAGCAACGCTCATTACGAAAAGAACTGTTATTCATGCTTCAAGATGTGCTTGATTTGCACGACCGTGACATTTTCATTGTGGATGGTCCGATTGATTTGACCTTCCTGTTCGGTATATATAGTCAAATTGGGATAGAATATGACGACATGATCAATGAGACGTTGATCCCATTTATCCCGGAAGGTCTCGAATCCGGAAAAGATTTATTCCAAAGTATCGCCAAACAAGATTATCTTCTTCACCACCCGTACCACTCGTTCGATCCAATCGTACGATTCATCGTCCAAGCCGCTAAAGATCCGAACGTACTGGCGATCAAACAAACGTTGTATCGGGTCTCTGGGGACTCTCCGATCATCAAGGCCTTGACCGATGCGGCAGAGAGCGGTAAACAAGTGACCGTCCTCGTCGAATTGAAAGCACGATTTGACGAAGAGAAAAATATTCAATGGGCCAAACAACTTGAAAAAGCAGGCGCCCACGTCATTTACGGTTATAAAGAACTTAAGACGCATTCAAAAATCACACTCGTCGTACGTATTTTAGAAGGTGGTGTGTTGCAACGGTTCATTCACCTCGGAACGGGCAACTATAACGACTCTACGGCAAAACTGTACACGGATATCGGGCTCTTGACGACAAACGAGGAACTTGCCGAGGATGCCACGAACTTCTTCAACTGGCTCTCCGGTTATGGAGAGCGACCATCTTGGCATCAATTCGAGACGTCACCTGATGATATGAAAGATTTCTTCCTCAACAAAATTGAAGAGGAAATCAAACTACACGAGAAGTATGGGAACGGTAGAATCGTTGCGAAGATGAACTCGATTACAGATCGGGCCATCATCACAAAATTGTATGACGCTTCGTCCGCAGGTGTAAAAATCGACTTGATTATCCGAGGAATTTGTTGTTTACGACCTGGAATCAAAGGCGTCTCCGAAAACATTCGAGTCATCTCAATCATCGATCGGTATCTCGAACATTCACGTATCTTTTATTTCTATCAAAACGGCAAAGAAGACTTGTATTGTTCTTCCGCAGACTGGATGACACGCAACATGAAGAAGCGAATCGAGATTCTCTTTCCAATCCTCAATGCATCGCATAAAACGTACATCAAAGATATGATGGCACTTCAACTTGTCGATAACGTGAAGGCGAGAAGGCAACGTTCTGATGGTCGTTATGTCTATGTAAAACGCGAAAGTAATGAAGAAGAGATTCAGTCTCAAATTATCATTCATCAGTATACCGGAGGGCGTTGGAACAACATTCCTAGCGTATTTGAACGAGAACCCTCAAATTGGGCTGAGCGGGAAGTTTTACGACTCCGAGCTGAAAATGAGAAAATGACGGATGACTGATGTTAGACTTCTCAAAAGGGAAAAGTCATTGTATAATGAATGCGGTTCAGCTATTATAAAGCGCTTTCATTAGAAGAGACGGAGGAATCATACATGCAAGAAATTCTGCTTTCACTACTCGCTGGCTTAATCTGTGGTGCCATCTTCACGGCACTCAAATTGCCATTACCGGCTCCACCGGTGTTGCCTGGTGTCGTCGGAATCTTCGGGGTCTTCCTCGGGATGAAAGTATATCAGTTTGCCGTGGCGAACTGGCCATTCTAAAAAAACGATGCCCTTGGCATCGTTTTTTTAGTCTAACGTATGAATTGCTTTATGGCAGGTAGGACACACCCAAATCCCGGCGTCATCTTGCAGATGATATTCCATCAATTTCGATGCATCGTTTCCGTATCGTTCGAAAAGATTGATCTCACAAACCGAGCATGTTGTCACCGGAGCATACGGAGCGACAAGCTTTTCCCGAAACAGATGCGCTTCATAATCCTCTTTTGTCCATTTCGATGAGGGAACGTGATACCCATCCATCCATTTCTGATGAATCGACTCGTACGGCTCGTCCGCCTCATACATCCCTATTTTCAAAAGCGGATGATGGAAATGAAGTTGGATTAAATCGACCAAGCTATACGTCGCCATCTCTTCCTTCTCAGCGCCAAGCCAGTATGGATCGTCAGGTTGTTCAATCATTTCCACTAACAATACCTCTGCCTCTGCCACAATCCCATGTCCCATCACTTCGATGAACGCTGTCGGGGTCGTCACGGACCCTTTCACATAAACGGGACTCTGCTCAAGAAAATAGGTCGGGAATGCGTGCCACACATCATATCGATTCGGATCGACCTGAAGGATCGCCATCGCTTATTGATGAGAAAGCGTGAAGCGTTCACGCCATTCTGGATCAAATTGATTCGCACGGAACATCTCGATTTCTTGTTTATAAGGTGCCACTTTCGTTTTTTCACTAACAGGGATGTATGGTGTCTCTAAAATTTTTGGCAGATGTGCAAATGCCTCATGATGAATGATTCGATTTAATGTATCGAATCCAATCTCACCATACCCGATATTTTCGTGCCGGTCTTTTCTCGCACCGCGCACGTTTTTTGAATCATTCACATGAATCACACCGAGACGGTCGAGACCGACGATTCGATCGAATTCTTCAATCACTCCGTCCAAATCACCGACTAAGTCGTAGCCTGCATCATGTACGTGACACGTATCGAAACAAACAGAGAGACGATCATTGTGTGTGACGCCGTCTATGATTGTTGCCAATTCTTCGAACGTCTTTCCGAGCTCGCTTCCCTTCCCTGCCATCGTCTCAAGCGCAATCTTAACCTGTTCGTCACCAGTCAACACTTCATTCAGTCCTTCAATGATCCGGGCAAGACCAATGTCTTCCCCGGCACCAACATGAGCCCCTGGGTGAAGAACGACATGGCGAGCAACTTGGAGTGCTTCAGCACGCTTCAACTCTTGTGTCAAAAATGAAACGGCCAATTCGAACGTCTCAGGTTTTGTCGTATTTCCGAGGTTAATGATATAAGGTGCATGGACGACAATCTCTTCGATATCGTGAGCAGCCATATGTGTGAGTGCAGCCTCGATATTTAAATCCTCAATCGGCTTTCGACGTGTATTTTGAGGAGCTCCCGTATACACCATCATCGTATTCGCCCCATATGAAACAGCCTCTTCACTACCTGCAAGTAGCATTTTTTTACCTGATACCGAAACGTGTGAACCTATTTTTAACATCATCATCTTCCCTTCATAAGCTTCTATCTTCAGTTTACACAAAAAGAAGAACCGACTCCAAGAAGTCGATTCTTCAAACGATTAACGCTTGTTTTTCTTACGAGCAGCACGACGATCCGAGCGTTGCTGTTGCATGTGCTCGCGTGAAGCCGTCTCTTTTAACTTATACTTAAATTTCTTCTTATAGCCAGGTTTGACTTTCTTCTTCGCCTTCTTGATTTCACCGGCCATACGACTATGTGCCGTATGTGAGACTTTCATCTTCCGGTCCGTTTGGCGACGACGACGTGTTTTGATTGGCTGAATCGAACCATTGCGCAAGTCCACGTGTGTGAATTCGAACCCTCGTTCTTCGAGTCGGTTGATTGGTCCATTTTCATGGTCCTCATACAATGTGTATGCCTCACCAGATGCGCCCGCACGACCTGTACGACCGACACGGTGCGTGTAGAAGTCAAGGTCTTTCGGAATCCCATGGTTGATGACGTGAGAAACGCCTGAGATGTCGATTCCTCGAGCTGCCAAGTCTGTAGCAATCACGTATTGATACTTCGCGTCATTAATGTCCTTGATGGCTTGTTTACGGCGACGTGCCTGCATGTCCCCGTGTAACGTACCAACATTCAGTCCCGCTTCACGGAATGATGTCTCCAATTCATCCGCTTCTTGTTTCGTATTAGTGAATACGAGACAGACGAACGGATTGATTGCTTTTGCAATTTCGACGGTCAATTCCTTACGGTCACGGTGACGTACCGGAATGACGTGGTGCTTGATTTTTGGTGCGACACGATGTTCCGGGCTCGCTTCAGCAAAGCGCGGGTCGTGCAAGTAACGCTTCAAGAACGGCTCGAGCTTCTCAGGGATTGTCGCTGAGAAGACCATCGTTTGAAGTTTTTCTGGAAGTGATTGCGCAATGCGGTCAACTTCCGGCAAGAATCCCATATCGAGCATTTGGTCAGCTTCATCGACAACGAAATGCGTCACTTTATGCGGGAACAATGCTTGTGCTTTCATCAAGTCAAGGATTCGTCCCGGTGTCCCGATAATGAGTTGTGGTGGATTTTTCATCTTATCGATTTGACGTTCGCGGTCTGTTCCTCCGACAATCAAACTTGATTTGATGTAATCCGGATTCTTAATGAGGATTGATTTTAATTCTTCATGAATCTGCCATGCGAGTTCACGTGTCGGTGCGACAACGATCGCTTGGACAGATTCCTCTTCTGGGTTGATCGCTTCTACGATCGGTAATAGGAACGCAAGTGTTTTCCCCGTTCCTGTCTGTGATTTCCCAATAATATCTCGACCATTCAGTGCAGCCGGAATAATCCGTGCTTGTATATCGGTCGGTTTCGTGATGCGTTTTTCTGTTAACGCATCGATCATAAACGGTAGCAATTTGAACTGTTGGAAGCTGTTCAATCGATACACCTCCTGTTTCTTTCCACTTTTCCTAGCATAGCGGAATCAAATCATTTGTCAATCAATCTTTTGCCACGCCTTCATATAAATAACTCGACGAATAATAGTGCTTGGCAATTTTCTTTCCATTTAAATGTTGTTCGAGCGCTTTAAAGCCGACTTCCATCATCTCATTCGGGGACTGTACGACAGTCGCATTGACCTTCCCATTTTGAATGAGTGGATAAATATCAGAAATGCCATCCACCGATACGATCGTCTTGTCCGATAAGTCATGACTTTCTAAAGCTCGGACGACACCGAACGTATTATCGTCATTGTGCGAAAAGACGGCATCAAATGGAATTTCTTCTTCTAACCAACGTGACATCTCAATCTCTGCTTGGAACGTATCATAGTTCCCCGTGATGGAGGCAATGATTTCGAATTGGTCGGCATTCGCTTTTTCGTACTCCCGAATCCCAAGACTGCGGTCCATCGTGGAGCGTACCTTCGGCGTACCCCTCACCTCGACGACACGAATCGGTCGATCCAAATCACTATATTTCGCGGCAATTTGTTCCGCTGCCATCCGGCCGATATCGACATTGTCGGAGACGACCGATGTCAAGACACTCGGATGATCAATCATTCGGTCAATCGCAATAATCGGGATATTTTCTCGTTTTGCACGTTCTAACGACGGTTGAATGAACGTGTCATCGAGCGTCGTCAAGAAGATGGCCTCGACACCCCGATCAATCAAGGAGTCCAATTTTTCTTTTTCTAACACGCGCGAATCTTCACTCGTCGTGGGAATCGGAATAAATCCTTTTTGGTTGGCCGTATGAACGAACGAGTCTAACAGCTTGTTCGCATGCTCATGTTTATCGCTGACGAACACGAATCCGACTTCTTTCTCATCTGTTTTTTGCTCCGGTAATTGAATCGATGTGATCAGAAGGATTGTCATGGCCCAAACGATTGGTAACCAAAGCCAATAGTGTTTGAGGGTTTTCATGATGGATCTCTCCTTGGAATTTTGATCAACATCGCTGTTCCTTTGTCGACGACGCTATCAATTTCCATCGATCCGTTCACACTCTTCAAGTATTCTTGAATCATGTAAATCCCAAGACCGTTTCCGTTGTCTTTCGTCGTGTTGAATGCCGAACCGACTGTCTTGAGTTGTTCTTCTGTCATACCAATCCCGTTATCTTCAATTAAGAACCGATATTCCTGCTCCGTAAAGAGAACGGTAACGACAACACTTCCCTCTGCGCCTTTCGACTCGACAGCCTCGACCGCGTTTTTGAACAGGTTATAGATGATTTGAACGAGCATATCGAACGAGGCATAGAAAGGAGGCATGTCATTCGGAACGAGTAATTCCCACTTGGTCGGACGCTTATAACATTCAGCATCCATCAAGAATTCGAGTCGCTTCGCAAAGTCTAACATATCAATCCATTCTTCGTCTCTTCCTGCCTGATCAGGTTTGGCGAGTGTCAGCATCGTCGAGATTAAATCATTCGCCCGCTCCAACTCTTTGATGGCGACGTCTACCATGTCTTTATTGCTTTGTCCTTCTCGTGCCAACTGTAAGGTGATATGCACCGGTGTGAGCGGGTTTCGAATCTCATGGGCAATCCCGGCTGCCAATTGTCCAAGTGACGCTAGCTTTTCTTGGTGCAAGATCAATTGTTGCTGGCTCAACTGTTCACGCCTTGATGTTTCCATCCGCTGAGCGTAATCGTTATACGTATCCAGTAACGTCTCGACTTCTTTTGAACCGGTCCTCTCGAGCGTGATGGCACCGAGTGACTGTTGCTTCTTGATCTGATTGACAAGTTCGATGAGCGGGTTCGTCAACGTTCGCGAGAGCAACAATCCGACAAGGATGCTCAAGAAGAACGTCACAAGCGCAATCATCAAGTACTGCCAACGCGTATCGTAGACCGTCTCATATACGGAGTCGTTCTGATGTTTTGCAAGCATACTCCAGCCACTGACTCGCGCATCCGGTTCGTACATCATCGTGTCTTCTTCCGTACTTAAAATCGTACGTGTACTCCGTCCTAGCACGTCGTCAATGACTTCACGTGACACGCGACGTTCTGCATCTGTGACCAAATTGAACGACGTCGTCAATACTTCTCCTTGTTCATCTAACAGGTAAAGAATCATGTCATCATTCGCTGACTCGAGCGACCGACGGTACAAGTCAGAGTTGAGCACACTGATGCTTCCCCCAAAAATACCGATTGGTCGGTTGTCTTCAATGACGGGAACATATAAGAACGTTCCCATGTCCCCACTAATCATGATAGGGTCACTCATATATAATTCTTTTCCACTCGCAGTCAATACTTCTGCGAACTTAGGGTCCCGTTTAATCACAGAAGAGGAAACTTGACGCTCAGAATACCATTTAAACGAATTCTTGCTGACATCATAATAAAAAATCGATGTAAAACTCGTTCGTTGATTTAAATACCCTGTCCGGATCCGCTCTTCAATCCACGGTTCGTTCCCGACATAAGCTCCAAGATAAACCAGATCCTCATACAATTTACCGAGTCGGGACTCGACATTTTCAATGCTATCGTCAATCGCATAGTCAAATTGCTCTTTCGCCAGCTCTTCTGCACGAGACACCGTGACGCGATCAGCAGAAAATGCAAGTGACGAGATAACAAGTGCTAGAATAATGATGATAATAAACGTAATTTGGAAAAAATATGATTTTCTAAGTTCACGTAACTGTTTCATTCGATTCACGATGTCCCTCCTTTCTAACCTAAAAATTATAGCATGAATACACGCAAATCTTTTCGTATTTTCGAAACAATGTTAGACTAATACGTATGAAAGCACTTCGAAAGGAGCCTTCGTCTTCATATGAAAGTTAAAAAAATTAGTCCACGCGGATATTGCTATGGTGTCGTTGATGCCATGAAACTCGCAAATGAGGCAGTTGCAAATCCAGATTTGCCACGCCCGATTCATATACTCGGAATGATTGTCCATAACCGTCATGTCACACAGGCGTTCGAGGATCTCGGTGTCAAAACCGTTGACGGTGAGGACCGGATGCAGGCGCTTGAAACCATCGACCGCGGAACGGTCGTCTTCACGGCGCACGGGATTTCCCCACTCGTCCGTAAACGTGCCATTGAAAAGGGATTGACGATTGTTGATGCCTCTTGTCCTGACGTCCTCGTCACACACGACTTGATTCGGGAAAAAACAGCCGAAGGATATGACGTCATCTATATTGGGAAACATGGACACCCAGAACCAGAGGGCGCGATTGGAGTCGCACCGAACCATGTTCATTTGATTCAATATGACCATGAAATCGATCAGTTACCAAGTCAGTTATTCGATCGGAAAATTCTCGTGACGAACCAGACGACGATGAGTCAATGGGATGTCTCTGCACTGATTGAAACGATTCAGGCCCGCTATCCACACGTTGAAGTGCATAACGAAATTTGTAATGCGACTCAAGTTCGTCAAGAAGCCGTGGCCGAACAAGCCGGAGACTGCGAATTATTAATCGTCGTCGGCGATCCAAAATCAAATAACTCGAATCGCTTGGCGCAAGTTTCTAAAGAGATTGCCGGCACAAATGCATATCGCATCGGCGATTTGAGCGAACTTGATTTGAACTGGCTTGAGGGCGTCGAGACCGTCGCCGTGACATCTGGTGCCTCTACACCGACACCGATCACGAAAAAGGTCATCGATTTCTTGTCACAGTACGATCCAGAAGATTTGAGTACGCACGATAAAACACCATATCTCGAACTTCGCAGTATCTTACCGAAAGTAAAGGCATTGCGTAAGTGAACGAATCCCCCATTCTCAACGAGAAAATGGGGGATTTTTTTGTCATCTGAATTGGAACGGGTTCGTGTTCGCTTCGGAAATCATCAACTCGACATCAATTTTCGCTTTCTGAAACTTCTCTGTGAGAATCCCGACCACGCCATGCTTCATGACACTTTCGACATGGTGTCCTGGGTCGACGACCGCGAGTCCTAACGCCATCGCATCATGCGCCACGTGGAAGTATAAATCACCCGTTACGTAAGCATCTGCTCCTTTGAAATGTGCAGCGGAAACATATTTGTTTCCGTCCCCTCCAAGTACAGCCACTTTCTCAATCAATCGTTTCGGGTCTCCGACGAAACGGACACCTTCCACTCCAAAGCTTGTTTTCACATGGTCAGCGAACGCTTCAAGTGTTAATGCCTGTTCAAGTTTACCGATACGTCCTAAGCCATATACGTGCCCTTCAATCTCATCTCGAATCAAATCGTATGCCACTTCTTCATAAGGATGAGCATCTTTCATCGCTTTCAATACTCGCTTCTTCTGACTTTCGCGAACGACCGTCTCGATTCGAATCTCATCGACTTGTTCTGTCTCGTGTACTCTACCGATGAATGGAGTCGTTCCTTCGAGAGGAGTGAATTGCCCTTTTCCAGAAACACGGAACTGACAATCCGCATAGTCTCCGATATGTCCGGCACCTGCTCTGCCTAATGCACGCGACACGTCTTCTGCGTGTGATTCCGGCACGAACACCGTTAATTTATAGACTGGCTCCTCATACGTTGGTACGAGTACTTTTGTGTCGTGCAACCCGATTGCTTCACTCATCCAATCGTTCACACCGCCAACACAAACATCTAAATTCGTATGTGCCACGTAGACCGCGATGTCATGCTGAATACATTTCATCGTGATTTTCCCTGCCGTAGAACGATCATTGACTTGAGATAACGGACTAAAGATAGGCGGATGATGGGCAATGATCAAATCCACCTTTTTCTCAATCGCTTCATCCACGACCGATTCAAGCACATCGAGTGTCACCATGACCCGTTTGACATCTTTATTGAGCGATCCGATTTGCAAGCCGATTTTATCGCCTTCGACAGCTAAATGCTTTGGCGCAAACTCTTCAAACAACTGGATCACTTGATTGCCGTTCGCCATTACTGACTCACCTCTCTCATTTTGTCACGCATCCGTTTGAATTCGATTTGTTTTTGAACCAACGCCTCTGACTGAATGCCATCTGCCATTTGACCGAGTACGTATTCGAGCTTATCCGCTTCACGACTCCATTTCAGTTTGAACGCCTCAGGGCGTTCCTGAATCAAATATGGACCGAATAATAGTTGCCAAGTCCGTTCTGTGAGATCGTCACTATACATCGTTTCAGACCCTTTTTCACCGACGAGAATCTCATATACTTTATCATTTTCTTCGACAATCGCTTCTTCAACGAGAACATATCCGTTCTCAAGTAGCCAACTCCGAACGTGTTGTCCGTCGACATTCGGTTGAAGAATCAGACGCTCGACTGCACCGAGCTTCTCTTTCCCGGATTCTAGAATAGAACGAATCAAACTGCCTCCCATCCCACAAATCGAGATACATGTCGCTTCGTCTTCATGTAGTACAGCCAGACCATCACCGAGACGCACATCGATGACTTCTCGCGCTCCAATCAAGTCCACTTGCGCTTTTGCGGCCTCCATCGGACCAACATTTACTTCGCCAGCAATCCCCTTTGAAATGATTCCTTGTTGAAGGGCATAGCATGGCACATATGCGTGATCCGACCCAATATCAGCGAGCACGCTTCCTTTCGGGATATAATCGACAACTTGCTTCAAGCGCCGATCTAAGATGACACGTTCTTGCATGTAAGACAACTCCTTTGTTCTACTTCTTCCCTAGCGTATCGAATTCTTTACACTTCGACAACAAAAAACGCACCCCGCTACGGAGTGCGCCACTTCTTATTGTTCAATCAACCAGTTCGCAAGCACTTCTGCTTCTTCAGCTGATGCTAGACCTGCAGGCATCGCACCTTGTCCGTTGACAATGATGTTTGCGATTTCTTCTGGTGAAAGACGATCGCCAACACCAGTAAGTGCTGGACCAACGCCACCTTCAAGGTTTCCGCCGTGGCAACCTGTGCAACCCTTCGCTGCATATAACTCTTCTGGGTTCATTTCAGTGACTGCTGGACCTTCAGCCGCTTGTTGCGCCTGATTCACACCAAAATACGATAATGATACCATGGCAATAATTGCGACGATTGCGATTGCCGCAAACGGTAACAATGGATTACGCATTGTAGTTCCCCCTCATGTTCATTCCAAATTTCTATCCAACACTATTTTACTCAAAAAATAATAAAGAAGGAAGGAAAATCACTCATTTTCCTTCCTTTCTTCTAAAACTTCACACTTTATTCAAATATGAACTTAATCGAGGAAGTCTTTCAAGCGTTTAGAACGACTCGGGTGACGTAATTTACGAAGAGCTTTCGCCTCGATCTGACGAATCCGCTCACGCGTGACGCCGAACACTTTTCCGACTTCTTCAAGTGTACGTGTACGACCATCGTCTAAACCGAAACGAAGACGAAGAACGTTTTCTTCACGGTCCGTCAACGTATCGAGCACGTCTTCTAACTGTTCTTTTAACAATTCATAGGCTGCCGCATCTTGTGGGGCCATCGCATCTTGGTCTTCAATGAAGTCACCGAGATGTGAATCGTCCTCTTCCCCAATCGGTGTTTCAAGTGACACCGGTTCTTGCGCGATTTTTAGAATCTCACGTACTTTTTCAGGTGTGAGTTCCATCTCTTTCGCAATCTCTTCTGGAGAAGGTTCACGACCGAGGTCTTGGAGCAATTGACGTTGAACGCGAATCAATTTGTTAATCGTTTCGACCATGTGAACCGGAATCCGGATTGTACGCGCTTGGTCAGCAATCGCACGAGTGATGGCCTGACGAATCCACCATGTCGCATAAGTCGAGAATTTGAACCCTTTCATGTAGTCGAATTTTTCGACTGCTTTGATGAGGCCCATGTTCCCTTCTTGAATCAAATCAAGGAAGAGCATCCCACGACCGACGTAACGTTTCGCAATCGACACGACGAGACGAAGGTTCGCTTCCGCAAGACGTTTTTTCGCTTCTTCGTCTCCTTGCTCGATTCGTTTCGCAAGCTCCGTCTCATCTTTCGCACTGAGAAGGTCGACACGTCCGATTTCTTTCAAATACATTCGGACCGGGTCGTTGATTTTAATTCCAGGTGGTACCGATAAGTCGTTTAAGTCGACTTCTTCATCTTCTTTTTTCGCAGGTGTTTCTTCTGCGTCAGCTGCGTCCTCTGTGACACGGATATCTTTCGCTTCTAAATCTTCGATGAAGTTATCAATGAAATCCGAGTCCACCTCAAAATGACTGAGGCGGTCCTGAATTGCTTGCATTGAGACGACGCCTTTTTTCTTTCCTAACTTTTCGAGCTCTTCTATGGCGTTAAATAAATCCTCTTTCTTCTTCTCTGCCATTTAGCAGTTCAACTCCTTCCAAACTTCATCCACGTTCATCGTTCTCGTAGACGACGACTACGGGCAATCAATTCTTGTAGCTTGGACGCCTGGTCAACAATACTTTCGGCGTCTTGAGCGATTTCCCTTTTTGCACGCTCGATTTGACGTTGCTCCTCATAACTGTTTATGACCCGAATGTATTCGTCTAAAACCTCTTCAGACAGTTCATCCGGTCCAGTCATCAGTCGAATCTCCGCAAAACGCATCGCATAATCGGGACGTTGGTCGCAGTAACGCTCCATAAACGGCAACGTCACTTGATCGAACTCATCTTGTGTCATCGTCTCAGAGACGATTTCATACAATGCCGAACCTAGCATACGATGTGTCTCATCCTGATAACGTAGCCCTAGACGATCGCGTACAAAGCGGACTTGTTCCGGTCCAGTCAACATGGCACGTAACAAATACTTCTCTGCTTTCATCCAGCGTGGTTCGCCCGTTTTACTCGAACGCTTTCGTACAGGTTCCGCAGGCTCCACCGTACGGACGGGTGTCGATTCGCTTGACGTCGGACGAGGGATTCTCGAACGAAGCGTCTCAATCGAAATCTCAAATTCATCCGCCAGCTTTTTCACATATAAATCTCTTCGAATCGAATCATTCGTCTTACCGATCTCTTCAAGCATAGATTCAATAAAGCGAATCCGTTCTCCTTCTCGGTTCAAGTTTTTTCCTCGTCTGAGCATGCGATTCATAAAATCAAGCACACTCAACTGTTCCGTCTCGACAAACTGTTGCCAATGCGACGCCCCGTGTTGACGAATATAATCATCCGGGTCTGTCTTTTCGGGTAACGGTAAAACTTGTACATCGAGCGGGGATGACTCTAATAAGCGAA